>CAYJNB010000012.1:0-1779 GCA_964371205.1 uncultured Treponemataceae bacterium | reverse complement strand
CATACCGTAAGGTAACTGCAGAACCGCTTACTTCACCAAGTACTCGTGCATTACCATCTATAGTTATATCTTCTATTGTTAGTTTTCCAGTTATATCTACCATAGTATCAACATTATTATCACAACGCTTTAGTGTAAGTCCTGGATAGTTCCATATAACATTAGAATCTGTTATTTCAATTGGGCTTTTTAGGTAAATGGTTGCATCGGGGATAAGTTTGCCATCTACACGTAGGTATTCATAGGCATCTGCAAGAAAATTGTCATCAGAGATATCGTCAATCTCGTTTCCATGTTGTGTTAGATTTATGGATGTTCCTCCACCTACAGTATTTGTATAAAAAAGTGCATTAGGATATGCTACTAGCTTATTTTTACCTACTTGCAGCTCGGTATCGAAGGAACGCGCTCTAAAATAGAGCGGGTCTACAACCAAATCGGGTAGTTGAGTCGTGCTTAGTATTTGTACTTCTGCATAGACTGTTTGTTTTATTGCAACTCCGGTAAAAACAACATCGGTATTTTGAGCTTCATCAAGCGAAAGGCTTGCACTGGCTATAACAGATTTATCCTTTGCTCTATGCAAAGATACAATTACAAATATATTTGTTGGGTCATTGTCTAGTTCTGGAATAACCGCTTTGTTCATATTACCCACAACGTACTTACTGGTTTGAGGTACATCTGTGCGTGTACTTTGAGAAGATAACATTTCTGCTAGATTTAATCTAAAGGTAATGTCTGATGTTTCTCCGACTTGCCATAAAGAATCGCAAGAAGATAAAAGAAGAATAAGTAATAATATAGTTGTAATTTTTTTCATTTTTACTCCTTATCTCAATATGAAAAATACTAACTTATATTATCCCTCTGTTTTTTAAATTTGTCATGTGCCAAATGGCACATTTGTTTTATTCAGCAGAAATCCAGCCTTTACCAATCACGTGAACCACCAGTTCCATTGTTTTTTTACATCCAGATTTTGTGAGCATATTCTCAAGGTGTCGTTTTACTGTGCCAGGTGCAATGCACAATTCTTCTGCAATTTCCTCACGGCTGTACGAACGGCAAAGGAGGCGTAATACTTCAATTTCTCTCTCGCTAAAAGGAGATTGCCCGCTTTCTGTGGGGATGGTAATTGGCTCAGGAAAAGTTCCTTCTCCCTTCAATACTAATCTAATCATATCAATAAACTCAGGAATAGGACGTGATTTTGATAAAAAAGCATCAGCTCCGGCTTCTTTTGCAGAGGGAATATATGATATTTCGTCAAATCCTGACATTACAATAATTTTAATATTTTTAAAATCTAGTTTAATTGCGCGTGTTAATTCAATACCACTATTATTTGAATCTATATTTATATCTGTTAGTACTACATCTGGTATCAGTGTTTTGCATAGTTCTAAGGCATCATGTGTGCTTGTAATACTCCCCACCAGTTCCATATCGGCTTGAGAGTCAATCATGTTTCCAAAAGCATCTAAGATTGAACGATGATCATCAATTATTAAAACTTTAATCATATTTTTTTCCTTTAGTTTTTACAATTATTTTAAAGCTCGGAACCCATTCTATGTGCACAGTTCCGCTCATTGTTTCTACACGCTTGCGTATTCCGCTTAGACCACTTCCTTCTTTTATATCTTCTTGTGGCTTCTTGCCATTATTTGTAATGGTTAGTATATAATTGTCTTTGTTTTTTTCAATTTGAGCATTCACTTTTGAAGCTCCCGCCTGCCGAACTGCATTAGTTGTTGCCTCTCGCAATACTGCTAA
>CAYJNB010000011.1:0-22270 GCA_964371205.1 uncultured Treponemataceae bacterium | reverse complement strand
TTCAGAAAATCAGCTACAGAAAAATACCTCTTAGTTGGAACAACCTCTGGAGCCCGTGCAATAAAAATAAATACGGCTACCGGCGCATTTGAAAGTGGTGCAGAGGCAGAGGAACTTACTGATGTGGGACTCGGTGTAAACTCAGTTGGTGCTTTGAATAGTGCAGATACCTTTTCCGGCGGCTTATATACCTTCGATGGAGATGGAGATGGTTTTGACGATGTTATCTACTCTGTCTCTGCAAGTAGCAGCTTACCAGATAGAAATGGCCTTTGGAGCTATTATCCAAGCACCGGAGAATGGAACCGAGAATAAGAGAGCACTGAAAAGCTTCAGTTTTTCAGTGGTTTCCTTGAATGTAGTGCGATGTTTGCAGCGAAAATCAAAAGAGTTTAACGATTTTCGCGCAAACTCGGTAGGTTGCTGAACAAGTGACAGACTTTTTCAGCAACCTAAGAATAGGACGGGCGTTAAAAGTGCATCGTGAAATAGAAATTGGGTTGACGCCCTTCCCCAGTTTGCGTCGTTGAGTGCCTCAACTTAGGCAAACTGGATTTGAGTGTAGGTGGGGCATAACCCTGTAATAAGCAAGAAACTGAGCTGCTTCCCGAGTTTTCAACGTTACGCACGCGTAACTTCCGAAAACTCGAAAAATTGGGTTTGAGGATAGATTAGATAAAATAGAGGTGGAGTGTTATGGAAGAGATTTTACAGTTACTTAAGGACAATGCGCGGCTTTCTGCTGAGGACATTTCTGCTATGACAAAAAAGTCTGTTGACGAGGTTAAGGCTATTATTAAGCAGCTCGAAGACGACGGCGTTATTATGAAATATGCTGCGATTATTAATCCAGATAAGGTAAAGGCGGCAAAAGATACTGTTAGAGCAGTAATTGAGATTCAAGTTACTCCTGAGCGCGAACATGGATTTGATGCTATTGCTGAGCGCATTTATAACTTTCCACAAGTTCGCTCGATGTACTTAATGTCGGGTGGATATGACTTACAAGTAATTATCGAAGGCGAATCCTTACAAGAAGTGGCTTTTTTTGTGGCTCGAAAACTTTCTACTATTGATGGCGTTCGCAGTACAAAAACACATTTTGTTCTCAAAACATATAAAGAGAATGATATTCTCTATGCAAATGAAAAGAAAGATAGAAGAGAAGGAGTTAGTGCATGAAATCGAGAGAAGACCGCTTTTCTCGCAAAATGCAATCCATCCCACCGTCAGGTATAAGAAAGTTTTTTGACTTAATTATTGGGCGAGATGATATTATTTCGCTTGGTGTGGGAGAGCCGGATTTTCCAACTCCTTGGCTTATGCGCGAAGAAGCTTTTTATCACTTAGAAAGAGGGAGAACCTCTTACACTTCAAACTGGGGCTTACAAGAGCTTCGTAACGAGATTGCAAAATACTTGTCTAAATACGGCTTAGACTACAGTCCTACAAGCGAGGTTTTAGTTACTATCGGTGTTTCAGAAGCGGTAGATGCTGTTTTGCGTGCAATTCTTAACCCGGGAGACGAGATTATAATTTGCGAGCCGTGTTATGTTTCGTATCAACCTCTTGCAGAACTCTGCGATGTAAAACTCATTCACTTAGATACAGGAAAAACAGGTTTTTATCCTACAGCAGAAGAGATCGAAAAGGTTATAACTCCAAAAACAAAGGCTGTTATGATTTGTTCTCCAAGCAATCCAACCGGTAAGATGATTCCACGAGAAGAATTAGAAAAAATAGCACAAGTAGTGCAAAAACATAAAATCTGGGTTCTCTCAGACGAGGTATATTGCGAATTAGTGTACGATGGGCAAAAACATTGTTCTATCGGTGCACTCCCCGGCATGAAAGACTACACCGTTACATTAAACGGGTTTTCTAAGTCCTTTGCTATGACTGGTTGGCGCATTGGGTACGTATGTTGCCCCGAAGACTTAATGGAGCAAGTACACAAGTTGCACCAATACTCTTCAATTTGTGCTCCTATTATGAGTCAATATGCAGCTCTCGAAGGTTTGCGTAATGGAGCTTCTGAAGTAGAGAAAATGCGTGTTTCATACCAACAGAGACGAAATTTAATGGTTAAAGAGTTTGGTGAGATGGGCTTGCCTGTTGTTGAACCTGATGGGGCTTTCTATATTTTTCCAGATATTCGCAGCACAGGTCTTTGTTCAGAAGACTTTGCAGCAAAACTAATTGATGAGTATCAAGTAGCCGTTGTTCCTGGAACAGTATTCGGTTTAGGTGGCGAAGGCTTTATTCGCTGTTGTTATGCAACTGATATAGATAAAATTAAAGAAGCACTAAAGAGAATACGAAAGATGGTTTCTGAATTACGCGCATGTTAAAAAAGCTCGATATTACTCACTTATATTCAGATTGTATTTCTCTTGTTCTATTTCGTGATATTCGAAAGAATCTTGTTTTTTCTGCATTTGAAAAAGTACTAGATTCTTTGAAAATACAAGATGGTGCGAAGTCACTCAGTAGTTGGGTGGATTTTCTTGCAGAATTATCTAAGACAGAGCCGCAATTAGATTGGAAATCCTTTTGTACTTCTCTATTATTGCAGCAAGATAATGCGTATACACGTTCTTGCGAATCAGGGACACCAAATAGTGTGCTTTTAGGGCTTTGCTGTGTTGACTTACAGAAAATAGAAAATATAGCATGTGTTCAACTTGAGCGTATCGAAAAAACAATAGCAGATTTGCGTAACAAACATGAGTTACCACAAGTTCCTCTTTTGTTGGCAGATTTAGAAGCTGCAAAAAAAGATACCTCAAAAACAAAAGCTAAAAAAAGTTTAATAAAAAAAACTAAAAACGTAGCGGCACATAAAAGATTTTCTTTACAAGAAGAAAGGTTTGCAAGTATGCAATTGCTTCTTTGTACTACAACAGGATGGCATACGCTATGCGAAGATTTACAAGCTTTTTGGAGAAATGGGGTAGGAGTCTTTGCTCTTTCTACAGCTTTTGTATGGAAAAATGCTCGCTTAACACCTGCAGAAAACTGCAATGCTGTTCCTTTAGCTTCTCTTTATGGATATGATTTACCTCGCTCAATTGTTTTAGAAAATACACTGCGTTTTATACGTGGTAATGCTGCAAACAATTTGCTTTTATACGGAGACTGTGGTACAGGTAAATCTGCTACGGTAAAGTCTATAGCATTTGATTTTGCGCTCTCTGATGATTTAGAAAAAAACCGCCTGCGTATTGTAGAGGTGCGAAAAGAACAATTAAATGAATTCTTGCTTATAGCAGAGCAACTAAGCAAACGAGCATTTAGATTTATTGTATTTATAGACGACCTTTCTTTTAACGAGGTCGATGAGCGTTATATCGGTCTTAAGGCATTATTGGAAGGAAGTTTAGAATCTCGCCCAGACAATGTGGTATTATATGCAACATCAAACCGCAGGCACTTAGTAAAAGAAAAAGCTGCAGATAGAGTTGGGCTTGGATCATTGGATAGAGATGCCGAAATTAGAGCAGAGGATGCAGTTCAAGAGCATCTTTCTCTTTCAGAACGATTTGGTATGACTGTTATTTTTTCTGCACCAGACCAAGATGAATATTTGGCAGTTGTGTTTGGGTTAGTAACAGAGCTTAATCAAAAATTAGATACAGATTTTATTCGTGTAAATGCTCTTAGGTGGAGTACGTGGTACAATGGTCGCTCTCCACGAACAGCACGGCATTTTGTGGACTGGCTTTCTGCTGGCAAGACTTTTCCTTGGGATTTGGCACAAAAGTAGCTTGTTATGCCAATTCTGTTTGTTGATAATCTCAATTATTCATATTCCTCAAACGAAAATGCAGGACAGGGGCAAATACATAACCTTAGTTTTTCTATTGATAAGGGAGAATATGTAGTGCTTGCTGGTGCAAATGGTTCTGGTAAAAGTACTCTTGTTCGCTTAATTTGCGGTTTTTTAAATGCTGATAGTGGCACAATAGTTATTTCAGAAGAAGGGAGTAAAGAAAAGGGAACTGTTCCTACGGGGATGGTTTTTCAGTCGCCTCGTGACCAGTTAGTAGCAAATACTGTGGCAAATGATACTGCCTTTGGTCCAGAAAATATTGGACTTACTCCTAGTTTAATAAACGAACGTGTAAAAGAATCTTTAACGCTAACTGCATTGCTAGAAATGTCCACTAGCAAAACGATATCTCTTTCTCTTGGTCAAAAGCAAAAACTTGCTTTTGCTGGCATAATCGCTCTTCATCCATCCTTGCTTATATTAGATGAGAGTCTTTCTATGGTTGATACAGAAAGTCGCTCAGAAATTCTTTCTTTTATAAAGGAATATCATGAAGCAGGAAATTCAATTATTCATGTAACTCACATTGCAGAAGAAATACAGAGAGCTCAGAGGGTGCTTTTTTTAAAAGATGGAGAGCTACACTTTGATGACTCACCAGAAAAATACTTTGCTCTTCAATCATCTATAAAAGCCAAGGAAGAGTGCAGTAAAAAACTACCTGTTTCTGCTGATACTCCACTAACATTAGAACTGAAAAATATAACGTACTCACCCTATATGGAAAATCAGAGTGCAAAAAGGCAGCCTTTATTCAAGAATCTATCGCTTTCGTTTGCTAAGGGAACACTAACAGCACTTACTGGCAAGTCTGGTTCAGGTAAGTCAACACTTATGGAACTTGCAAGTGGCTTATGGGCTGCACAATCTGGTTCCGTTTTTTGCAAACAACGGCCTGTTCTTGCCTTGCAAGAAAGCGAAGCTGCACTTTTTGAAGAATTCGCTGCTGACGATGTAGCCTATGCATTATACTCGCGGGGAATAAATGGGCAAGAGCTTGTTGAGCGTACTAGGTCTGCAATGGAACTTGCTTCCCTTTCGTATGAACAATTTGCAAATCGACGAACATTTACTCTCTCTGGTGGAGAAAAAAGAAAGCTCTCAATTGCAGGTATAGTTGCAATTGAAACAGATGTATATTTTTTTGATGAACCCACAGCTGGTCTAGATGCTGCATCTTCAAAGCATATAGTAGGTTTGTTGCGAACTCTCGCACTGGAAGGAAAGACAGTTGTTTTTTCTACACATTCAAAAGAGGAAGAGCTTTTAGCTGACCGCATTGTACGGTTAGAAAATGGTTGTGTTGTTTTTGATAGTGATACAACGACGCCTACTATTGAAGCAAACCAAACAACTTCTTTACCTAAGCAAGAACCGTTTGCAGAGGCTAAACGGCTTTCTCATTTACAAGAGGCCGCTTTTGGAATGTACGAAGCAAAAAAAAGCATTATTCATGCGTTACATCCGGTATTAAAATATATATGTATGTTTATACTTTTACTTTCGGGTTTTATTTCTCATTCACTGGAAGCCTTAGGAGTTGTAATTGGGTTTTCTATTTTGTATGCAATAGTAGCGCGTCTTCCTTTGCAGAATTTACTCAAAAATATGATTAAAATAATGCCATGGCTAGTTTTTTTCTTTCTTCTGCAAGTCTTCTTTTTTGAAGCTCCAAAGAGTGATACTGTTTACTTTGCTTTTGGAAAGATATCGGTAACAGATGGGAAGGTGTTTGCTGCTATTCGAACAATGTTGCATTATGTAGCTGCTCTTATTGTTCTTTCTGTTTTTTTATACACAACAGATGAATCAGAGATTCTTGAAGGATTAAGAGATATACTGCACCCTTTGACATTACTCAAGATACCGACACATCATATTGTACTTGTTGTTGGAATGATTTTTAGATTTATTCCTCTTTTAGCGGAGGAGGCCGTGCTTATATTAAAAGCACAGACAATACGCAGTGGGCATAAAAAAAAGCGAGGACTTTTTAAAAATATTCGGTCTATGATGCCGATTTTTATACCTTTGATGTTGCAGACATTACGTCGTGCTGAAGCATTTGCAGATGCTTTGCAGGCACGATATTATGATTCATAAATTAGATTATGTAGTAGAATACATAAGAGGAGATAGTATGCATGTGTTATTACAATTAGGAGTGCTCTTTGGAGTATGTCTACTGGGTGAGCTAATCTCGGCTCTTTTACCGTTTCCTTTTCCAGGAAGCGTAATAAGTATGCTTCTTTTGTTTTTCTTGTTAGTAACAAAATTTTTAAAGGCACAACAAATAACAGATGTTGCAAGTTTTTTTCAAAAGAATATGGCTTTTTTCTTTTTGCCTGCATCTGTAGCCATTATTCAAAACTTGGGAATGCTTAAAGAAATTTGGATTCAGTTTTTTGCAGTGTGCATAATTTCTACAATTATTACATTTGTTATTACAGCTTGGACGGTAAAAGCCGTAATTGCATTACAAAAATTTTTTGTAAAGAAAAAATCAAAATAGGAGCGTTGCAATGAACGAAATTCAATCTATGTTTTATTCAATAACGGAAAGCCCTTTCTTTAGTTTGAGCCTCTGTTTTTTAAGCTATAGCTTAGCTCTGTATATACAAGCAAAGTATAAGTCGATTTTACTCAACCCTCTTTTGGTTGCAACACTTATTTGTATCTCATTTTTACTTATTTTCAAAGTGCCTTATGCGAATTTTACAACTGGAGCAAATGCAATCAATATGATGCTTTCTCCTGTTACAGCTATTCTAGCGATTTCGATGTATCATCAGCGAGAAATGCTAAAAAAATATTTTTTCCCTGCGGTTATTGGAACATTAGTCGGAGCGGGTTCTTGTATTTTTATTGTGCGTATATTAATTAGACTTTTTGGACTTGAAGATGCTCTGTTCGATTCAATTTTTGCAAAATCAGTTACAACTCCAATAGCCTTCGGTTTAACAATAAAAAGAGGCGGCGAGACATCTATTACTGTTGCAGCGATCATGCTAACCGGTTTAACAGGTGCGGTTTTTTCTCCTCATTTTATTAAGATTTTTAGAGTAAAAGATCCAATTGCTGCTGGTATTGCTATAGGCACGTCGAGCCATGCATTGGGAACTACTAGAGCTTTGCAAATTGGCGAGCTTGAAGGAGCTATGAGTAGTATTGCAATTGGGCTTGCAGGGCTTGCTACTGTTTTTGTCTCTTTATTTATTTAACGAAAATAAATATCTTTTTTTTATAAAGTAGTGTAGAATACACTAAGCTAAACACTATCAAATGGAGATTATATGAATACTAGTATTGTAGAATGGATTTTTAAGGGTATGATTAAAAAAAGCAGGGGATTTTTGAACGTCCTTCTTACACTTTTTTGGTGCGTTGCGTATGTCTTAAACCCTGTTGTTTTAAATCCAAGATATGCAGATAGTGCTTGGACTATTTTAATCGTAATTACATCATTTTTTGCTGTCAATTCAATAAATGTAATTCAGTCCTTAAGCCAAGCTTTACAGGAAAAAAAAGATATTAAATCAATTCTTTCTAAAATAAAAAAACGAGTTGTGCTTCTTGGTGCTTTATGGGTAGTATTTTTTGTTTTAAGTGTTTTATCGATTCCACTTTTTAATTATGTAGCTTATAGAGATCAGTTTGGAGAATCGGTTTTAACTGAATTTTCTGATGACGTACAGTTACTTGATTTAAAGCAAGTTCCCATTGTAGATAAAGAACTTGCCAAGACACTTGCCGATAGAAAGCTAGGCGAAGATCCAGGTCTAGGTTCTCAAGTTTTTGTTGGAGAGCCGGTAATTCAACAAATTAAAGGAGAGTTAGTTTGGGCTGTTCCTTTACATCACTCAGGTTTTTTTATGTGGCTTAGTAATATGGGTGGTGCACGTGGTTATATTAAGGTTTCTGCAACAAACTTACAAGATATTGAGTTAGTAGCTGTTCCTATAAAGTATCAGCCAAAATCATATTTTTTTGATGACATTACTCGGTATTTGCGCTTAATGAATGGTGTTGTTACTAATGGGCTAACAGACTATTCCTTTGAAGTAAGCGACGAGGGGGATGCCTATTGGATAATTACAACGTATAAAAATAAATGGCTTTTTGCGTTGCCAGAAGCTACAGGTGTAATTACTTTAAATGCAACTACTGGTGATGTTAAACAGTACAGTATGGACGAAATTCCAAATTGGGTGGATCGTGTACAACCAGAAAGTTTTATCATTGATCAAATCAATAATAAGGGTGAATATGTTCATGGAATTTTTAACTTTTCGAATAAAGACAAGTTTATGTCTAGTAGCCAGATGGCTATAGTGTACGAAGACGAAAATTGCTACTTGTTTACTGGACTTACATCTGTTGGAGCTGATGAATCAGCGATTGGTTTTTTAATGGTAAACATGGTTACCAAAGAATCAAAACTATATAGAATAAGTGGTGCAACTGAGTACGCTGCTATGCTTTCTGCCCAAGGAGCTGTACAACAGTTTGGCTATTTTGCAACTTCGCCTATAATTATTAATCATAAGGGTATTCCTACATACTTTATTACACTAAAAGATAATAGTGGGTTAATAAAGCAGTATGCCTTTGTTTCTGTAGAAAATGTTACTGTTGTAGGAACTGGGGATACAATTAATGAATCTCTTCGAGATTATGATAATGATTTAGGTGCAACAAACACCTTTGTATCTGAAGAAGGTTCTCTAGAAACGCTCTCGGGAACTATAGTGCGCATTGCTTCTGAGGTAGGAAATCTTGGTCAAACGTATAGCTTTATTATTACAGGTGCAGAAGATACTATATTTGTAGCAAATAAAGATATAAGTGCAGAGTTAGCTCTAACACTCCCAGATGACGAAGTCGAAATATCTTTTTATGCTAGCGATAGAGGCGTAATACAAGTTAACTCTTTTGACAATAAGCAGTTTTTTCAAGGTAAGTAAAACATGATTTTATTTTTCTTAAAAAAGACTCTTGTTGATGGTTGGGATAATTTATTGCGTATTATTCTTTGCAATGTGTTTTTTTCTGTTCTTGCAATTGCTTTTTACTATGTTGCAAGTAGCTTTGTTACAAATGAGCTAAGTGCAATAGTGAGCATTGCTGTAGGTATTGTGCTTTTTACAGTACCAATATTTATGATAAATGAATCTATGGCTTGTTTATCGCATTCTAAAACTATGCCTTTAAAAGAAATGCTTAAGACTTTTACTGCTGTATGGAAAGATGCTCTTCTTTTTTCCGCTTTATTGCTACTGCTATTTTTTTTAATTGCAGTTGGAATACCTTTTTACTTGTCGCTTGGAAATATTCTTGGTATTTTCTTATCTGCTCTTATATTCTGGGCTGTGGCAATAACTATTCTTTCTTTACAGTGGTTTCTTGCTGTGAGAGCACAACTTAAAAATGCTTTTTTTAAGTCTCTTAAAAAGTCATTTATTTTATTTTTTGATAATGCAGTCTTTTCAGTCTTTATGTTTGCATACTCTCTTTTTCTTATGGCCGTATCAGTTCTGTTAGCTTTTTTTGCTCCTGGTATAAGTGGGCTGTTATTAGCTCAAAATAATGCCTTTCGATTAAGAATGTATAAGTATGACTGGTTAGAAGAACAGACAGAAGAATCTATGTCCACATTACGAAGAAATATACCCTGGGATGACTTACTCTCTGCAGATAAAGAAGCCCTTGGGCCTTTAAGTATAAAAACATTAATTTTTCCATGGAAGTAAGATAAGTCTCGGGCGTTAACTGCTTGAGACTTGTTTAATAATAGACTATTTTGTAGGGGCTTATCTCTTTAAATCCTGCGTGTTTGTATGCGCGTTGTGCATATATATTGTTTTTCTTTACAAAAAGAGCAACTTTTCTTTTATTATTTGTAAGCATATGCGCCAAAAAATGAGTCAAAATTCGAGCATAGCCACGTCCACGATGTGCAGGTTCGGTAAAAACTCCACCTAGTTGGTCCCAGTATAATCCTCGAGCATTTGTACCAGCCTTTGCAACACTTTTTGCGTTTGAGTCAACTATCGCATATATAATTTGTTCTTTTAATGATTTCTGTAAATTGCTAATGCATAGAAGTGTGTTATGAGTGCTGCCAGGAGGTAAAACTTCTTCTATTTCGTATTCGCGTTGTAAGCGGAACAATAATCTTGTATCTTGCGTTGTGCACTGTCTGAGTGTTAACCCCTGCGGTAGCTCTTCCGCAGAATTAGTCTTGTCTTCAAACTCAAACAAAAGATATTCCCACTCTATTATTGCAGATGAATATATTGCCTTTTCTAAAAGTTCTGTACCAAAAACAGTACCAATTATACCAAACGGCGTATTTGTTATGTATGGCTGTAAGGCATTACAAAACTGTTCTTGCAATACCTTATCTTGTTGTTCAAAAAAGCGCTCGTCTATGCAATGAAGTAGCAAATTGTCGATTAAAAGTACTGCACATAGTTTTTTTTGTTTTTCGTTAGATTTTTCTTCTTGAAGTATTTTTTTTACAAAAACTGCATACGCCTTTCCTTTTTTTGGAAGGCAAAAACAACCTTTTTTTATAAAGCGGCTCATGAGTGTAATGCATGTTTTTTCATTTTTTATGAGTAATTCTTTGCAGTCAGAAAGTGTTTCTTCAGTTATTAACTCAACAAGAAAATTATTCATGTTTTACAAGATCTTTTCCAACTGGTAACATGCCCTCTGGCTCAAACTCGCCATTTAGAGCAGCAAAAAAAGCTTCAAAAGAATAGGGGGAGTAACTATAAATAAAGGCGATTGAAGAAGCCCATTCAAAATCTTCTAGAGCATACGCAGGTGATAATCCTGAAACAATAATAACACGCTTGCCAGAATTACGCAAAACTTGAGCGAGTCGTGCGCTGTCTGCATTTGGAATATACATTACAATTGTATCAGCTCTAAAAGCAGTCTGCCTTAGATTTTCCTCTGTTTGTGCGTATTCCTCAGACGGAATACTGTATTTTACATAAAAAGTAGAAGAATTCGCATAGCGCTTTGTTCCCTCTGTAGCAAACTGTCCAAAAGGAGTTACAAAAAGTACGTGTCCTGCATCATCGCTTGGTAAAGGAAATACATCATTTTTTGTAACGGTGATTGATCTACATGCTTGTTCTAAAAAGAATGCTTGTCCTTCTGGATCTGGTATGAGCTGTGCAATTTTTGACACATCAGGATACAAAGGTACTGGATCCTCTCCTTTAAAGTAATCAAGTTTTGATTGAATAATTCTGTGTGCTGCAGTTCTTACTATGTTCCTAAATTCAGGTGAGTTTTTCATTTGATTGCTATTTGTAGTCCAAAGGGGAGCGTCTAAGGCTGCAGTTTTTGAGGAACAGAGTATATCGTTCCCTGCCTCTATTGCCATTCTAAATGCAGTAGACATTGAACCTGCGTAGGTTGCTGCTCCATTCATTTCCATATCGTCGGTAATTATTAATCCCTCATAACCTAGTTCTACTCGTAAAATATCGGTTAAAAAATATCTGGAAAGTGTTGCCGGAACGGTATTCCCAGTAATATTTGGAAATGCAAGGTGTCCTGCCATTATTGCAGGAACTTTCTCTGCAATTAGGTATTTAAATGGTACTAACTCCCTTTGTTCAAATACTTCTTTTGTAATGTTTATTATTGGTAATCTTCCATGTGAGTCTATGCTTGTGTCTCCATGCCCTGGATAATGCTTTCCTGTTGAAAGTACCCCTGCAGCTAAGCTCCCCGCAGAAAAAGCTGCTCCTAAAATACCTACCTGCTCTGGATCTTCTCCAAAAGACCGCGGTCCAATTACAGTAGAATCAATATCGGTATAAATATCTACGGTGGGGGCAAAGTTCATATTAATGCCAAGAGCTCGCATTTCGCGCCCAATATAGTAGCCGCTATAATATGCATCTGCCGGATAGCCAGCAGCCCCTATAGCAAGGTTCCCTGGAGTTTCACTTGTTCTTCCCTTTACATGTCTAATCCAACCACCTTCTTGGTCTGTTGCAACATATAAAGGGATTTTTAAGGGGCGTTCTTGAGATTTTTTTTGTAGCAAGATAACACTTTGGGCTACTTGATTAACATCATCAGTATTCCATCCAAAAAGCTTTACGCTTCCTATTCCGCGCTCTTCTACCCAGTTAATAACACTTTCCGTTGGGAATTGTCCTGTCCAACCGAACATGTACATTTGAGCTAATAGCTCCTCGTCGGTCATTCTATTTATAAGCTCATCTGCTAAAACATTGTGTGGATAATCGCTCCAAAAATGTAAGTCGGTATCCTCGGCTGCTTGCTTTGCTAGTGCCTCATATTCTACAGAGTCTGGAGCAACATATGTAACTACATTTTTACTTTCTCTACTACAACTCGAGAAAAAAACAAAGCATACTATACTTGCAATGCAAACTGAGAAACGAATAACTCTCTCCATACTTTCTTCTAATCCTTTATTGCTGTTGTTCTTTGAGCTCGCTAATATGATATCCTGCACAGAATGCTGCTACGGCTCCATCTGCGGCTGCAGTAACTACTTGGCGGAATGGCTTTGCACGCACATCTCCTGCACAGTATAAGCCTTTTACGGATGTTTCCATATTATCATCTGTAATAATATAGCCTGAATCATCTTTCTTTACACCAATTTCAAATGGAGCTTGTGGAATCATGCCGACAAAAATGAACACAGCATCTGTTTCATGTAGTAATTCTTCTCCTGTTTTGACATTTTTAAACAGTACGCTCTCAACTTTTTCTTTACCTCGAATCTCAAGAGGAACATAACTTAGCATTGTATTAATGTTTGGATGTTTTAAAATACGCTCAGCAACTCCAGCCTGCGCTCGTAATGTGTCTCTACGATGAAAGAGCGTAACTGTATCTGTAAGACGAGCTAAATAGTTTGCCTCGTCGCAAGCAGCATCGCCACCGCCAATTACAGTAATGCGTTTATTCTTAAAGAATGGCCCATCGCAAGTAGCGCAATAGGAAACACCACGACCAGTAAACTCTTTTTCTCCTGGAATTTCCAAATTGCGGTGAGCAGCACCAGTTGCAATTAAAACCGCATAACTAGTGTATTCTGCCTTATTTGTTTTTATATAAAATAGTTCTTCTTTTTTTTCTACAGAAATAACATTTTCAGAGATAATTTTTGCACCAAAGTGCTCAGCTTGTTTTTTCATGTTATCCATAAACTCATATCCATTTACAGCAGGAAAAGCGCCTGGATAATTTTCTAAGTCGGCAACAATTACAATTTGTCCACCAACAGCTGTAGATTCAAAACAAGCGGTAGAAAGGTTTGCACGTGCTCCATACTGTGCGGCAGTTATACCCGCAGCTCCGGCTCCAATAATAATAAAATCGTAAGATACATTAGCCATACATACTCCTTGAAGAAAAGTGTAACATATTTGAGTTTTTTTTTCCAGTATTATTTTGTTTGACTAGACAAAGCACAAAAAAAAGTGTATAGTACTCTGACACAGCAACATGGGTGATACACTCAACAAGTTTTTGCTGTGGCCTAGGCGCCATACCCAAGTGGTAAGGGACCGGTCTGCAAAACCGTCATGCATCAGTTCGACTCTGATTGGCGCCTCTAAGCTACCAAGCAAGGTAGCTTTTTTTATGTCTATCGCTGTTCCCAGTTGCGAATTATTGCAATTACACTTTCCTTTTCTTCTAACGAATCAAAAACAAGATATGTTTCTCCAGATTCAAGAACTGCTTTTAAAACATTTTCTACAATGTCTGTTTTATCAGAGTGTTCGTAGTGCAATTGTGGAAAGGCAATAAAGTGCTCTTTTTTTACGAGGCGCCCATCTAAAACAAGTCCTTTTTCGTAGACTCCAGAGTGCAACCTAAAAAAGGTATCCGAAAGAGCAATTGCAGCTCCCATTACACCAGTTGCTGCAAGTATAGTGCTAATAAAGAGAGTAAAATCTTGAAAAAATAAATAAACAATAAAAATTGCAACTAAAATACAAATACCAATAGGCATAATTGGTATTGTTTTTTTTCTCTTAATTTCTAATAAAAGAGGTCCAAGCTGGGATAATCTCTTTTTATCACGTAGTGGAATAAAAATTACTACGAGAGTTAAAAGTAAGAGTGCAACAGAAGGTATTAGTATTGAGAAATTAGTCATAATGCTATAATATAGTATTATTCAAATACAGTAAAGCATTGGTTGCGAGGTAGTATGAAAAACATTGAGACAGTATTATTTGTTGGTGCAGGAGCTGTGGGAGCAATGGTAGCCTCCACATGTTTCGAAAATAACGCTAGTGCGGTTAGAATCCTTGCTGGAGGAGAGCGTCTTGAGCGTTATCGAAAAAATGGAATACACATTAATGGCAAACGAATACCCTTTGAGTTTACCGATGTAGCAGAAAAGTCTGAGCCAGATTTATTAATAATAGCTTGTAAATATCATCACTTACCACAAATTATGGATGATATAAAAAATCATGTAGGAAAAGACACCATAATTCTTTCTCTTCTCAATGGTATAGATAGCGAAAAAATCATTGGAGATAGGTATGGACATGAACGCCTGCCTTTATCTTTTATTATTGCAACTGACGCACAACGAGTAGATTCAGAAATTTCTTTTGCAAACAAAGGTAAAATTGTTTTTGGTGCTCCACAAAATAATGCGAGCCAATTGAATGAACGGGAAAAGAGTATAGCCGCATTCTTTGAAAAAAGTGGTGTTGCTTACGAGATTCCAGAAAACATGTTGCAAAAACAATGGTTTAAATTCATGATGAATGTTAGCATTAATCAAATTTCCGCTATTGGGAGAGCAACGTATGAGTTTTTTCAGCGCGCAAATGGAAAAGCTAAACATCCGAATATGTTTGACTTGATGGTAGATACTATGCAAGAAGTAGTTGCCATTGCCAATGCAGAAGGTGTATTGTTAACACAAGACGATATAGATGTGCTTTGCGATATTTTAGATTCACTTGATCCAAATGGTCGCACATCAATGTGTCAAGATGTGCTTGCTAAGCGCAAAACAGAGGTAGAAATGTTTGCCCCTGTTGTCTGCAAACTAGGTAAAAGACATGGGATTAATACCCCGCATAACGATATGTTCTTTGCTTTGCTTAAAGCAATAGAAGTATACTCATAGGAGGCCTATATGAAAAAAAACTGTATGCAACTAGTATGTGTTTTTGTGTTTATTGCAATAACAACGGGTTTTGCTTTTGGAGAAGAAGATACTCAAGTTTTGCAAAATAACTCTCTGGAGAGTAGTAGCCAAGAGCAAGATTCTGTAGATGTTAAAAAAAATTGGGGCCTAGCTATAACAGAAGCAATTGGTAGTGATCTTTTTTTACTTGGAGTTAACAGATTTGTACGTAATGCACCTTATGCATACATTAGTTGGGATTCAATGCATACAAATCTAACTAATCCGTGGGTTTGGGATCAAGATGAGTTTTCTGTAAATCAAATTGGGCACCCCTATCAAGGTTCGGTATATTTTATTGCAGGACGCGCAAACAATTTATCGTATTGGGAGTCGTATGTTCCAACTGTTGTTGGTAGTGTGTTTTGGGAAATATTTATGGAAACAGAATCTCCTTCTATAAATGACTTTATTGTAACAACCTATGGAGGAGCAGCCCTTGGAGAAATGTTACATCGGATATATTTAGAAACTGAAAAAGCGGACTCATGGTTATCTCTTGTTGTAAGTCCCATGGGGTCCCTAAACTTTGCAATTACAGGGAAACCCTCTATGAAAGTTCCCGAAAAAATTGAAAGATTGGATGTAAAGTTTTCTCTCGGGTCTATGGTTTCGTTTAGAGGATTTGAAAGCGACCTAAAGTTTCATGAGGTAAATGAAGTCCCTGTTACAATAGGTGGCGGATTAGATATAGTATATGGAAATCCATACGGGCACGAAACATCAACACCATATAGTCACTTTGAACTGAATACTCAAATAGACTGGAGTAGAAAATATCATTCGGCTTCCTTTTTTTCCAATGGATTGTTATGGTCGATTGCGCCTCCATGGAATGAAAAAAATGCAGATACTACATTTGGCGTTAGTCAGCACTATGACTTTGTAATTTCTAACGATCTTTGGTATAACTCAAATGCTGTAGGGCTAACAATTAAACAAAAGGTATATTTAGGAGAAATCACCCATCTAAACTGGGCTCTTCATTTAAACTGGATGATTCTTGGCTCAAGTGAGTATTACTATTTTCTGACAGAAGGTAATACAAGAGATGATGTAGAGGAAGAACGACGCGATTACGATTTGTCTACAGGAGAGAACTTAAAATTTTCTCTTTCAGTTGGCAATAAAAGAATGGGAACTTTTGGAATCGTATATATTTTTAACGGAATGCATACCATTGCAGGCTCAGTTCCAGAAGGCGGATCTGCAGGTTTTACTCTAATTGGTCTTGCAGGACTTTCTTATGAACACCAATTATTTTCCGAAAAGTATCTGCTTGGTATATCGAACACACTGTACCATAAAACAGGTTTTTATAAGAATGCAGAAAACCTAACAACAATAAATGGGTATTCATCTTTATACTTTAAGATACGCTATAAGTAATATAGCATAAAAAAAGCTAATTCGTATGAATTAGCTTTTTTTTGGGCCCACTTGGACTTGAACCAAGGACCAACGGGTTATGAGTCCGTTGCTCTAACCAACTGAGCTATAGGCCCATTTGCTTATAAGTGGTTAACTTACTCCGAAAGTATAGCAAAATATGTAAATAACGTCAATCTATTTTTGCTGGATTTTATTATCAGATTACCTAGTAAACAAAACCAACCGAAACAGACATATTCATTTGAGGAATTGATCCAGGCTCTAACCCTAGCTCTTTTCCAAATACGGCTCCATTAATTGCAAAAGCTCCCACTTGAAGTCCAAACCCTGTATTAAAATACATATCGCTAATTCCTGCTCTAAGAGAGAGAATATCAAACAAGGTGAGTTCTGTTCCCGCAGAAAGGTTTAGGATGTGATTTTTTCCGAGAGGGTCAACGATCGAGAGTATATCTTTGTAATCAACCATTAAAATAAAATCTGTTATAACTGCTTTTGCTATTCCCACTGGAATATTAACTCCTATTCCCATATCTAAAGAACCAGAAGCAAAACGCAAATCAGAATTAGCTGATCCATATTCTTCGATAGTGTCAACAGTATATTCTTGTACCCAAACTGGGCTGGCTATATCTCGCCAAACTAAACCTGCAGTAAGAATTTGTGCAAACTTATAGTATAAGCCCACATCAAATGCAAGGCCTAAAGAAGAATACAATGGAATAGTGCTAACAGCGTCAGCTGAATCGGTATTAATTGCTAGGCTTAAGGGAGATCCGCTGTAAAGGCCTTCAAAAATAGCATAACCTTTTGTGCTCAATCCTGCCGAAAAATAGTGGTTTTCAGTTTCAAAAATTGGGGCCCCGTATGTAAATTGCAAAAGGATATCCTCTGCAACTACTAGATCCATACTAGAGGCCGTAGGCAGTATAAAGTCCATACGTGTTTGATTAAAAAGCCCCCATCCAAGAGCTCCATACGGAAGTTTATGTATTGATCCCAGTGTTATAGGTCCGATTATTTCTACATTTGCATTGATTCCAGATTCTCCAGCTAATTCCGCAAGTTCTGCTTGGGCAGTACTACTATCTTCGTTTATAATTTCTAACGCTTTGTATGCCTCTTCAATAGGTCCGCCAAGGCTAATATCTAAAAAGAACCAAGATGCTTTGCCCCCAGAGAGTTGTGTAAGGGCAGGATTTGCAAAAATACTAAAATAATCAGTATCGTCAGTTACATGGTATCCTCCGATAGCATCGTAACGCGAAGGAGTAATTGTTGGTGCATTTGGTGTATATTCGTCTGCAATTGCACACACAAAAGAAAAAAGCAGTAGTATTAAAATATGTATTCTTTTCATCAATGTCTCCTGAACTATTTTATAAAATCCGAAATATCAATATTTAAATCCTTATAGAGATCAGATTTCTCAAAGACCTGTGTCGCATTAATAATAGCATCGCTTTCTTGGTCTGTAGCTCCAATGCTGCTTTGCAAACCACTTTCTGCATCTACACTCTTAGCTACTGTATCTGCTGTGGCTGAGTCTGTAAGGTCTACATTATTTTTGCTTGCAATGGATCCTACTAAGCAAAGAGTTCCGAGTAGGACTGCATCATCTTCAACTGTATCTAGATTGGGATCGCCTAATAATACTGTTAAGGCACTGGTGTTTACATCTGTATTAATACTACTTATCGCTGTATCTATAAGGTCTTTGCTTGTATCATCTCCAAAAGAAACTAAGCCTCCAACAACAGAAGCATCTGGTAGAATAGCTGCAATAGATGTATTTACAATTACTGTTTTCTGGTCTCCAGATAGTGAGAGTAACTCCGATGCGCTTTTGTTTGCAAGTGCATTAATAATTTTTTTTGAGTCTTTTTTTGATAAGGCTTGAGGCGATAATAAGAAATCTGCAATCTCTTTTGCAGATGCGCTTTCTAACACTTTATCTAAGTCTCGTTCTGCCCAGCCACCGAGTGTTGTTGTAAACAATCCATCGCATGATAATACTGAAAAAAGCAGAACACAAGAAATAAGCATAAGTATATTTCTTTTCATTAGTAACTCCCCCTAATAAGATAACGAATGTTTTTTTAGTATAACCCAATTAGACAGAATGTTCAATAAAAAAGAGTTTTTGCTTAAAAAATGTTAAAACTTATAGCAAGATAGCATCTGCTTCTATTTCTTCTGCAGTTCCCTTACAAGTGTGTGCTTTTACAATGCGTACTTGGACCTCTTTGCCTGCAAGCTCTTTTTCTTTTTCAAGAGAAATATCGAGAGAAAGGTGCAAGAAATTCTCACTTAACGCGCGTGCTCCAGTTGTACGATTTTTTTCTATAATTGCGCAAAGTTCTGTGCCAACAAGAGAATCTACATATGTTTGTTTGTTTTTTGCTGCTATCTGAGCAAGTTTTTTTACACGCTCATTTGCAATAGTTGCAGGGATTGTATTTGTAAAGGTTGCGGCCAGTGTTCCTGGGCGCGATGAATAGGCAAAGGCATGTATTCCGCAAAACCCACCTTGCTCACAGAGCTTTAAAGTGTGCTCAAAATCCTCTTCTGTTTCACCAGGAAATCCGCAAATAATATCACATGCTAAAAAAGGGTTAGCTTTTGCTTGCCTCAACATGGTAATAGCATGTAAAACGGCCTGGGCTTTGTAAGGCCGTTGCATAGCGTGTAAGATTGTGTCGCTCCCAGACTGAATCGAAAGATGAAAGTGTGGGCGAATCCTAGTGTGTGCAAGAACAGCGCTTAATTGTGAGTCGATGCAGTCAGGATGAAGACTTGAGATGCGCAGTGCAATACTCGTGGTGTTGTCCAGTAAGTATTGCAAAAGCTCTCTAAAATTTTTACCATCACTTGGTGAGCGATAAAGCGAAAGGTTAACACCTGTAAGAACAACCTCTGGAAAGCCTTCTTTTTCTAAGAGTTGAATTTGTTCAAGTGCACGTTTAGAATCAATTGAAACAGGCTTGCCACGCGCAAGACGTATGCGGCAATACGTACAACTAAAGCTACAACCGTCCTGAATTTTTATTGAGGCACGAGTATGAGCCTTAAAGCTTTGTGTTGAAAGAGCAAAACGATCATCACTTTGTGTTTGCTCTTGCATCTGTTTAATTTGCAAAAAGCGAGGGGGCTCCCATTTTTTTAATACTTCTAAAACCTCTTGTGGTCGTGAGTCTATAGTAATATTGTTTTTTTGCAAGTATTGCGGAAGACCTGTAAAAAAATGTTTGAGAGAGCCCGGAACTACAAGTATATTTTTACTAATATCTTCTAATTGTTTTCGCTCCAGTTCTGCATAGCATCCAGTAACAATAACTGCCGAATCTGGAGAAGCATTTAAAAGTAGGCGAATAAGGCGACGAGCTTTTTGTTCTGCCTTGCCAGTAACCGTACAGGTATTAACAATACTAAATAGTGTTTGATGTTCTTGCGCTGTTTTAGCATTAATAGATTTCATATGCACAGTGTAACCTGCGGTAATCAACTGAGAAGCAATAGACTCGCTCTCAATTTGATTGAGTTTACACCCGAGTGTTTCAATATGTGCTGTAAAACGAGGCATATTAGTTTAGGTGTTCGCTAATGCGTTCTTTTCCACGAATTGCATCGGATAATTGAGGATTGAGTTGCAATGCTGTATCATATGCTTTTGCGGCGTTTATGTAATCTTCTGTCATTTCTCTTGCATAACCGAGGCGTGTAGCCCAATAGGCATTCTGTGGTTCATAACGATTAGCCGCTGTTAGAGAAATATCGGCAGTTTTAAATTTTGCCTGACGAATATAAATCTCTCCCATAAAATAATAAACTGCTCCAATGCGTGCTCCTGATGGTACAAGAACAACGTATCTTTCAAATAATCTTAGCGCATCTTCGTTGTTGCCTAGATAGTAATTTGCTTCTCCTAGAACTTCTACAATGCGATGATCATTTGGTACAATTTTTAAACCTTCTGTTGCCCAGTAAAAAGCTTCGTTGTATTGCCGTTTTGCCATAAGACTCCAACCTAGAACGGCATAACTATCCATGTTTCCTGGGCGAGCATTAATCTCATTCTTGCATGCTTCTATTGCAGCGTCGTAATTTCCTTCGCGGTATAATTTTAATGCATCAGGAGTTTGTGCGCTTACAAAAGCAGTAAGAAGCAAAAAGATTACAACACAGGAAAAAAAATATTTTGTAGATATATTGTAGTTTTTCATGTTTATTCAAGCTCTCCCATGGTACATTTTCCAGAAAAGAAACTTCCATTTTCTAATACAACTTGCTCGGATCGAATATCTCCTGTTACAGAACCTGCTGCGGTAACATATACAATGCGATTAGAGAGGATGTCGCCAATTACTTTTCCTTTTACTAAGACTCTATTTGCTTTTATATCAGCCGTAACTTCGGCTTCTTCTTCGATTACTAAATCGCTAGTTGCTTCAATAGTACCATTTACCTTACCTTTAATCATAAACGGTTTTTTAAAACGAATATTCCCAACAAAACTAATATCGTCGGCCATTACGGTGTCAAAATCTTCTTCGTGAAGTTCAAATAAATCACTTTCTTTAATATCAAGCATACTCTAACTTTATAGATAAATCTGTTAACCGTCAAGATGTATGCGAATTCTGAGCCTTTATTTCTGTAATAAAATCCTCATAAAATGGTAGTTTATCACTTGAAAAAAAACAAGCATGAGTATATTCTAATTGTATATAAAGTAAATAAATGTATTGGAGTGTGGAAATGGATTTTGTTGGAGAAATGAAGAAAAAGGCAGTTGCGTATCAAAACACATTAGTGTTGCCAGAAGGAACTGAAGAACGTACGGTAGCAGCTGCTGCAGAAATTGTAAAGCAAAAACTTGCAAAAGAGGTTGTGCTTTTAGGTGTTGAATCAGAAGTACAGGCTGTTGCATCTGCAAAAGGTGTTGATTTAAGCGGTGTTACGATAATTAATCCAGAAACCTCTGAATTAAATTCTGAATTTGCAAATACATACTACGAATTACGTAAGCACAAGGGAATGACTCCTGAGCAAGCATCTGTAGAAATGAAAGAAAGCCTTAAATTTGGTGCAATGATGGTGAAGCTTGCAAAAGCCGATGCAATGGTTGCAGGAGCTCTTTCTGCAACAGCAGATGTACTTCGTGCAGGTCTTGCAATTATTGGAACAGCTCCAGGTATGAAAACAGCGTCTTCTTGCTTTGTTATGGATACCCACGATGCAAACTGGGGGTATGAAGGCTTAATGATTTTCTCTGACTGTGCTGTTATGCCAAATCCTAATGCAGAACAACTTGCAGACATTGCTGCAGCTGCTGGACAATCTTGTAAATCATTATTGGGTGTAGAACCTGTTGTTGCAATGCTTTCATTTAGCACCAAGGGATCTGGCGGTAAACACGAAGATGTACTTAAAGTACAAACTGCAACCCAACTTGTAAAAGAAAAATGCCCAGAACTCCTAGTAGAAGGAGAAATGCAAGCCGATGCAGCTCTTGTTCCTGCAATTACCGAGAAAAAAGCTCCTGGTAGTTGTATTCTTGGAAAAAAAGTTAATACACTTGTTTTCCCAGACTTAGATGCAGGTAACATTGGTTATAAATTAGTGCAACGTTTTGCAGGTGCAGATGCATATGGTCCAATTCTGCAAGGTTTTGCACTCCCCATTAGTGACTTGTCTCGTGGTTGTTCAATCGACGAAATTGTAACTACCTCTGCAATTACACTTGTGCAAGCAGGACAAAAATAACAGCTCGTTATAAGGTAACCACTGAAAAACGGAAGTTTTTCAGTGGCCTTGTTAAT
>CAYJNB010000010.1:16876-22330 GCA_964371205.1 uncultured Treponemataceae bacterium | reverse complement strand
AGTTTCTGTTGAGTAGATATAACTCATATCTACTCAACTACCGTTGCTCTACGCTTTAACCTCATTTATCAAGTCTTCGCCACAATCAAAACAACGAATATTTTCGAGTGTAGTTTGAGCTATAGCAGTAAGAGCCTCTTCGGTTAAAAAGGCTTGATGGCTAGAAATAATTACATTTGGCATAAACAAAAGACGAGCTAATACGTCATCTTGAATTACAGATGTTGACCAGTCAGAAAAGAAATATTCCTCCTCTTCTTCATAAACATCTAGCGCAGCACCACCAATTTTGTTGTCTTTCAATGCATCAATTAAAGCACCACGACCTGTATTTATAATTACTGCATCTTTTTTCATGAGAGAAAGTGTTTCTTCATTTACAATATGCTTTGTTTGTGGAGTTAACGGACAATGTAAACTGAGCACATCGCTCCTGTTAAAAATGTCATCTAAAGAAGTATACGTAACTCCCACTTCTTTTGCCCAATCATTATCTGCAAAGGCATCATATGCTAAAACTGTCATACCACAACCTTTCATTATTTGAGCCATGAGCTTTCCAATTTTGCCTGTTCCAATTATTCCACACGTCCGTCCAAAAAGATTTCTTCCTGTTAGGCCGTTCAACTGAAAATTACCGTCTCTTGTGCGATTGAATGCTAGAGGAATCTTTCTAGTTAAAGAGAATAGCAATGCTGCTGAATACTCAGCAACAGAGTGCGGAGAATAGGCCGGCACTCTTACAACTGGAATACGTCCGTTAGCAGCATCTAAATCCACATTATTAAAACCTGCACAGCGCATAGCAATAAGCCTTACACCACAATCGTGCAAAATATCTATAGTCTTTTTTGTTAGTTTATCGTTTACAAAAGCACATACTACATCAAAACCTTTGGCCAATGCGGCAGTTTTTGCATTTAAATTAACTTCAAAAAAATCAATTGTATATAAATATTCTTTATTTGTTCGAGTAAAAAACTCAATATCGTACGGTTTTGCGTCAAAAAATGCTATTGAAATTTGATTTTTGTCATTCATATAATCTCCTTTTTAATCTATTCTTTATACTAATTAAGCTAAGATATTAAATGAATTTTGTCAATTTTTTAATTGTAAAATGTTTTTTACATTATTCTAGCGTATAAAACTTGTCCATACTTTTTCGGCTCGCTTAGGCTTTTCGATCGAGGATTCATTAATAACCTTCATAATCCATGCCATATTCTCACCCAGTAATTCCATAGCTAAAACGCCTTCGTCATCTTGAGTAACTTCGCCCGGTTCATTCCCATGAATAACGTTCCAATAATTGGAAGTTGGAACAATCATTTCTGAATACTCTAAGTAATGATTTAATGTATGATAGGTTGGCATACCTCCAGTTCGGCGCACAGTTACAACAGAAGCTCCAACCTTATGGCGTAAAAGAGCTCCATTTACACCACATACTAAAAAGTATCTATCTAAAAATGACTTCATAGCTCCAGTTACACCAGAAAAATATACCGGTGAACTAAGGATAATACCATCAGCCGTTTTTGTTTTTTCAATTATCTCAGTTAATTCATCTTTAAATACTGGACATGTAAAGTTTTGCACTTTGCCACAGGCTCTACAACCTATACATGCAGAAAGATTCATTGCACCTACTTGTACAATCTCTGTTTCAATGCCATGTGGTTTGAGTTTATCAGCTATAATGCTAATAGTTCTAAATGTGTTTCCATTTTTATTTGGACTTCCGTTAAATGCTAATACTTTCATACAGTGCCTCCATAACTATTCTATATTTCGTGCTTGTTCACGAATATTTTCAAGTGCATCTTTTGCAGTAATTACACGAGCTGCAACATCGACTAATTGATTTTTAGAACCTATGGTATTTATTTCTCGATTTATTTCTTGGCAAATAAAATCAATTTTACGCCCAGGTGCAACTTGTCCCAATTCAATCCGTAAAGATTGCAAATGGTTTTGTAATCGAACTACCTCTTCATTAATTGTATGCTTTACTAAAAGAGTAGCTGTTTCTTGGGCTATTCTGTTTTCATCAATTGTTGCTGCAATTTCTGCAAAACGCTTTTTTAAGTTATCTACAAAGACTTTTTCCATTTGGGGCATCATAGTTGCAAAGAAATCTGTAGCTTCTTCAATTTTGTCTGTCATTGCAGTAATATCTGCACACAGCTGCTGCCCTTCTCTCTCGCGTTCTTTTGTATGAATCTTAAAAGCTTCATCAAATACGGGCATAATATACGATAGATATAAGTCTATATCTTGTGTACGCTGTACATTTACTACACCTTCTTGTGCCACGACTAAATTTAGAGGAATATCTTTTTCAAGTTTAATTTCTTTTGCAACTGTTCTAAATACATCTGCATATTTTTTTGCAGCTACTAAATCTGTCTCAATTTGTAAGGGGAGATTTTTTTCCCTAAATTTAATATGGATTTCTATTTTACCACGTTGAACATATTTTGAAGCTCTCTCTCTAAAAATATGTTCAAGTCTACTCAAAAACGGTGGTACATTAATACTTAAGTCTAAGAATCGTGCATTGTACGATTTAATTTCTACTGAAGTGCTATAATCTTCAGTAATAAGCTCTTTGAAGGCATAGCCAGTCATACTTTTCATGATGTTTGTCCAATTTTTTTCTGTAATGCAGAAAGTACTTCATTACCTAGTTTCCAGTTATCGCCAGCACCCATAGTAACAAAAATATCTGTAGGTTCTAAACGATCCAATACGTACGGCATAGCATCAAGAGGTTTCTCAAAATACTGTACATTTTTATGCAGATCAGAAACAGCTTTATATAATTTTTTTCCATCTACTGTTCCATCATTATTCTCTCGTGCAGAAGCATAAATTTCGTGTAAAATAACTTCATCAGCACTCTTAAATGCAGCAGAAAAACGCTCAAATAAGGCTGCTGTTCTTGAATAAGTATGGGCCATAAAGTCCACAATTATTTTTCTGCCGCGATAAAACTCTTTTAATCCGGCAAGGGTTGTTTCGATTGCGGTCGGGTGATGAGCATAATCATCTATAAAAAGAATATCATTACACTCACCTACAATTTCGCTTCTTCGTTTTGTTCCGCAAAAATTCCAAAATCCTTTGTAAAGCAATTCAAAAGAAGGAATTGTACCATGTAATTCTTTATATATTTCACAAAGAAGAGCCGTAGCTGCCGCACAATTTAAAATGGTATGCTCGCCGGGAATGCGAATAGCAAAGTCGTTCTGTGCATACTGACTTATTGTAAAAGTTTGATATCCATCTTTTATTCCTGTAGATTCTACCTTATAAGCGCTCTGTGCTGTTTTTCCATAAGGAACTAGCTCTATATCAGAACGCTGATTTTCTACTATTTGCGCTACCTCAACAGCACCTGCATCATCTGCACAATAGATAAGCTGCCCCTTACTTGGAAGTAAAAGCGCATATTCAACAAATGCATCTCTAATATCGTTGTAGGTAGGAAAATAGTCTTGATGGTCGCTTTCTACTCCTGTTAAAATGATTCTTCGAGGAGAAAAAGAGAGAAAGTTTCGCTCATATTCGCATGTTTCTGCAATAAAATACTCATGTCCGTTATTGAGTGTACAACTGCCACCAAAAGAAGCAACTGCACTTCCAACTAACACTTGAGCAGGAAACTCTAAGGCTTGCACAAGACTACCACAAAGAGCGGTAACAGTTGTTTTACCATGCACACCGGCAACTCCGCAACTATTTACGGTAGAGGAAAGAGCACCAAGTGCATCGGTATATTTTACAACAGGAATCCCAAGTTCAATAGCCTTTAATAGCTCAGGATGCAAATCAGTTTTATATGCTGCAGAATGAACTACAAATTGAATATCAGAATGAATATTAGATGAGTCAAAAGGTTTAGGAGATATGTTAATCTTTCTTAATACTTCATCGGTGTAAAAAGTATCTTCTACATCGCTACCAGTAATGTTAGCACCACGAGAATTGCAAATTTCTGCTAGAGCTGCCATACCAGTGCCTTTTATTCCAACAAAGTGAATACAAACATCACGTAGAAGCTCAGGAAAAATAAATTTAGTATTCATTAACTAATTATACCTTTTTCTGTGGTATTTGGCAACCACGTAAAAGCATAGTAGGGTTTACGGTTTTTTGATTACAATAGTTCCCAGATGTAATACTTCGCTATATACAGAAGCTAACTGAGAAGTCTGTCCATAAGCAGCTGCATATGCATTTACATACCAAGCATCAACAAAGTCATCAGAAGTTACATTTTTATCATTATCGTAATTTTGAAAATTCTGTGTGTAATTAGTGGAATTTTCATAAATTTCAAATGAATATCCAGTTGCACCTCTTGTAGGCACTTGATATTCGCGGCTTGTGTCTCTATATAATCCTACTAGATTACTACCATCAGCAACAAGACGAATATGAATTTGTTCATAACCAGAACCTACTGAAATTTTGTCGGAAAAACCCACTACAGAAAAATACATTTGCTGGTATCCCAGAGATTTTACCCTTTCCATTCCTTTTGATGAATACTGAGCATTAGAACTATCTATAGAACTTATATCAGAATTAGCTGCTGTTGAACTATTATAGAGCTTATAATACACTACATAGCCTTGCAGTATTCCCCCAGTGTCTATGTTTGGAATGGTAAAATTAAAATAGTTTGTAAGTGGGTCAGCACCTGTTGCGGGAGTATTTTCCAAAGGAGGTTCTAAATAATAATATTCAGTTATCCCGCAAGAGGTTAAAAAAATTACTAAAAATAGATACAAGGGTATCAGTAATCTTTTCATAAAAATAGAATTGCTATTCTACTTTACCTTCAGCTTGTAAGGTTAAAACGCGTGATTTTGCAAGGTTTGCCCATGAGTCATTTGGAAATTGCTCAAAAACTCTTGTGTAGTATTCTGCAGCTTTTTCAAAATTTCCTGCTGTATCTTCTATTCTACCTAAATTAAAGTATGCACGAGGTGTAAGGGTAAAGTTTTCTGACTCTATTGACATTGTATACAGAGAAATTGCTGCTTCGTTGTCATTTAGTTCCTCTGCTACGACTGCAGCATTGTAATAACTCAAGGGTGCAGTATATGCTTTAGGATTTGCTTCTGCAGCACTTTCATAAGCAACTTTAGCTTCTTCCCATTTTGACTGACTAAAATATATATCTGCAAGAAGCATATTTGCTCTAGCAGCTGCAGGACCAGATTTATTTTTAGAAACAAAGTCTACTAAAGAGTTAATTGTTTCTTCTTCATTTTCTGAGCTAAGACTTGCCTCTAAAATATCTAACTCAGTAAAAGCATCTCTTGCCATAGACTCAGAAACGGTAACAAATACAACAGAACCTACACCACCAACAACTAAGATAGCTATTAACGCAAGAAGTGCAATTCTATATTTTAAGATAAAACTACTAACTTTATC
>CAYJNB010000010.1:0-16866 GCA_964371205.1 uncultured Treponemataceae bacterium | reverse complement strand
AATCTCTTCATTGAGTGTAAAAAAAATAGTACAGATACTTTCTTTTTTTCTACTGTGTTCATATGTTCCATATCTACTTCCTTTACTTACCCACTAGGGTCTAAATATGCAATTCTTTTATTAAACGCGATAAATACGTTCTTTCTATTTCTAAAACCTTGGCAGTAGCGGTTTTATTCCAATTATTCTCTGCCAAAATTTGTATAATATACTGTTTCTTAAATGTATCAATCGCTGATTTTAGACTTCGACTATTTTCACTCTGACTTTTACTTAATCCGTCGTTTTGTAAAAATAAGTCTTTCTCATCTATAACAGCAACTGCTACTGTACTACAAACCTTGTGTATTGTATCTTTTAGCTCAGTAACATTACCTTGCCATACGTGTTTTTCTAGTGCTTGTAGCGCAGAATCAGAAAAACTAAAACTCTTATTGTTCTTAGTATTGTATTCTGTTAAAAATTCCTTAGCAAGAGGTACAATATCTGCTTTTCTCTTACGCAGAGGTGGAACATGTATCGGCATTGCTGATAATATTCCATACAATTCCGGAGAGAACAAATCTTTTTCTTTAAGTTGCTCTAGATTCTTCGTAGAAGAAGCTAAAATTCTCACCGGAAATTCGGCTATAAACCGAACTAACACCTTTTGCATTTCCAAGCTCATCTCTGAAATCTCGGAAAAAAATAAGGTATCTGGCTTTTTTGCCATAACTGCAGGAAGTACACCATCTACAAATTCTATCGAAGGAACTTCGCAAAATACCGCACCATCAGGGGACCCCTTTTTGTGCAGATATCGTGCAAAAAAAGACTTGCCAACCCCAGTTTCTCCGGTGAATAATACCGGAGTTGGAGTTGGAGCAATTCTTTCAATAAATTGACAGATGGATGAACTAGCAGCCATTGCAAAAACTATTGTTTGTTTTTAAGCATGTCGCCTAAAGTATAGGCAGCGTCATCTTCATCATTTGTAGATGACATGTAGTGTGAAATTTCATCTCTAGCAACTTTTTTCTTAAACTCTTTTACAGAGAAAGCTGCTTTTTGTTTAGATGGATTAATATCTACAACAAAAACATTGATTTTATCACCAACTGCATATTTCTTTACTGCTTCTTCGTATGATTCTTCTCTATCATCTGTAAGGTTTGATTTATTTACCAATCCTTCGATTCCACAAGGAGCACGAACAAAAAGGCCAAAATCTGTAATTGAAACAACTTCACCTTCAAATGTTGAACCAGATTCATTATCTGCAGCAAATGCTTGCCATGGATCTTCTGTTAAAGCCTTAACACTAACGCGAATGCGATGTGCTTCTGCATCACTTTCTGTAACAATAACATCAATTTCTTGACCTACAGTTAATTCTGAACCAACGTGTTTTACTTTCTTTGTCCAAGAAAGGTCATCTCCGTGTAAGAAACCATCGATTCCTTCTTCAAGTTCAACAAAAGCGCCAGCATTAGTAATCTTAACTACTTTACCTGTAATTTTTGTTCCAACTGGGAATTTTTCTGTAATGTCGTCCCATGGATTATCGGTAACTTGTTTTAAGCCAAGAGAAACGCGTCCTGCTTGGATGTCATAACCAAGGATCATACACTCAACTTCGTCGCCGATTGAAAGCATTTCTCCAGGTTTTGTAATCTTTTTAACCCAAGAGAATTCGCTAATATGTGCAAGACCTTCGATGCCTTCTTCTAATTCAATAAAAGCACCAAATTCGGTTAATTTTGTTACAGTTCCCTTTACTACATCGTTAAGGTTATATTTATCTTCAAAATGTACCCATGGATCTTCAGAGAAGTGTTTTAAAGATAAGTTAATGCGTTTTTCGTTTGGATCGAGACGGATAACTTTAAGCTCAATTTCTTGACCTTTTTTTACAAAGTCTTTTGGACGAGTTACGTGTCCCCAACTCATGTCGTTAATGTGTAATAATCCATCAAAACCGCCAAGGTCAATAAAAGCACCAAAACTAGTAAAGCTTTTTACTGCACCTTTAACTGATTCACCAATTTGAATTTTTTCAAAAAATTCATTTCTGTTTGTTTCTGTTATTTCTTCAAGGCATCTTCTGCGGTTAACAACAATGTTAATTTTGTTATCTGCGTATAAACGCTCAATATACATTTTTGATTTTACACCAATTAGTTTTTCTGGCTTATCAACTTTTTGTGTATCTGATTGACTTGTTGGTAAGAATGCATGAATGTTTGCGCCGAGGCTAACATCAAAACCACCCTTTACAACTTTGTTAATTGTACCATCAACAGCTTCTTTATCACTAAAAGCTTGGCGTAAATTTTTCCAGAGGTATTTAAGGTCTGCTTTTTGTTTTGAAACAATAACCTCGCCATGTTTATTTTCTTTAGTTACAAGAATAACATTTACTGTTTCACCAATTTTTGGCAGTTCAGTAAATTCTGAAATAGGTATTTTACCTTCAGACTTGCATCTAACATCTACATAGACTTGATCTGCAGTTATTTGAACTACAACACCTTCAACAAGTTGTCCTTCGCCCACTTCTTGCGAAACTTGATTGTTGAGATAATCTTCAAATTGTGTCTGAACGCTCCCCTTAGTTTCTTGAGATTCATCCATCATCACATCCTTCTCTACCATACTGTACCCTTTATCTGTTATTTTGCCTATCATTATCGCACAAACTTCCTCTATGGTCAAGTCTGATGTGTCAATATAATGGGCTTCTTTTGAAATTTTTAATGCACCTTCTGCTTTATTCTTATCTATTTCATCTCTTTGGGCAATTTGTTGTTTTATTTCTTCTAAACTTAGCGTACTTGTTCCTTGTTCAAAACGTCGTTTTGCCTGAGATTCCAACGAAGCATCCAAATAGAATTTATATTCCGCATTAGGAAATACGACGGTTGTCATATCTCGGCCTTCGCATACTATAGATAAATTTTCTGCTATAAGACGTAGTTTTTTGTTTACTATATGTCTAAGAGGTACTAAGCAAGATACTTTTGAAGAATTCATATCAATTTCTGGAGTACGTATGAATGCCTCAACATCTTCCCCATTAACATATACATGTGCATTTTTATAGTCTAAATTAAGGCTTTCTGTAAACTCTAATACTTCTTGCTCATTTGACAAATCAATTTGGTCTTTCAAAAGAGAGTACGTTATTGCACGATAAAAACTCCCCGAGTTAAGAAAAACATATTCTAATTTTTCTGCAATTAATTTTGCAATTGTACTTTTACCAGCCCCTGCAGGACCATCGATTGCTACAACCATGTTATATTCTCCTTGAGCAACAAACCGATTAGCCTGTTACTACTTTTGTTTACATATATTAAGCAAGTCTTGCACTTCTTGCGCATTTAATTCTCGCCATTGCTCGCCTTGCATTATAGAACCATCTGGCGTTTTTAATGTAAGAGTTCCTATTCGTATACGAGTAAGAGTTTTAACACGTACATCAAATGATTCTAAAACTCGTCTAATTTCGCGGTTTTTTCCTTCAACCAACACAATATTCATTCGAGTTCTACTTATAGCCTCAGCTTTAACACACTTATAAAAAACGCCATCTACGCGAATCCCTTTCATGAATTTTTCGGGTAATTCACGTGGATAAGGTAGGCTTGTTTGGACAATGTATTCTTTTTCTATTTCTGCAGAGGGATGAGAAACGCGGGAAGCAAAATCGCCATCATTAGTAAAAATAATTAAACCTGAAGAAAACATATCAAGCCTACCAACGTTGTACAGACGCTCGCTAAAATGTGGCTTTAATATATCTGCAGCAACAGGACGGTCTTTTTCGTCCGAAAGCGAGCATACAAAACCAGAGGGCTTATTAAGCAACACATACCGTTTTGATTGCTCTTTAGAAATTTGCTTACCATCTACACACACAACATCGCTGTTTGTAACCTTTGTTCCAAGTTCTGTAATTATCTGACCGTTAACACTTACACGACCATCTGTAATTATAAGCTCAGAAGCACGACGGCTAGCCACGCCTGAATGAGCTAGGTATGCTTGTAAGCGAATAGGTTTGTTTTCATCTGTTATTTGATTATCTTGCAAGTTCAAAACGCTCACTTTCTTTTTCATCAAGTTTAGGTAAGTCTGCTATCGTTCCTATTTTGAAAAAGCGTAAAAATTCTTTAGTAGTACCATACTGAACAGGTTTACCAGGAACATCTTTTTTTCCAACTTCCTTGATTAAATCACGTTCAACTAATAAACGAATCATATTGTCTGCAGAAACTCCACGGATAGCTTCAATCTCTGAGCGAGTTATTGGCTGTGAATAAGCAATAATAGATAATGTTTCCATTGCAGAGCGAGATAAACGCCCAGCATTCTTTTTGCCATACCGTTCTTTTAAAAAGTCCCATAAATCTTTTTTTGGAGCTAATAGCCAACCGCCGGAAATATTGGATAATTCCATACCAGACTCTGAGCGAGAATAACGCTCTCTAAGGTAATCTAAAGTTGTTTCAATAATCTCTTTAGACAAACCAGATATTGTCATAAGAGACTCTTCGGTTAATGGTTCTGTTTCGAGAAAAAATATTGCCTCTACAAGTGCTATTTCTGTTTCTAGGTTAACTGTTCCGCTTTCCAATCTACGCTCCGGATTTTAATATCGCCAAACATGCGGTTTTGATAAATGACCGCAGCTTTGCCTTTAACTGCCTCTAATAGTGCCATAAAAGCGCATACAATATCAAGCAGGTTTCCTTTGCGTACGATTAAATCGGTAAAAAAACATTCACCTTTTGTTTCTAAAAACTCGTTCATAAGAGCAAGTTTTTCATTTGTAGTAACTTCTTCATACATATCAAGAATTTTTTCTGTCGAGAACGTCTTTACAAGCGAAGAAAATGTCTTTAAAAGCTCCCATGCATCAACCTTTTCCCAAAGATTTTCTTCTTCAAAAGGTAATACACGTTGAATTTTTTTTCGCTCTAAAGACCACTCTTGATCATCTTCTTTTTTTTCCATCAAATCGGTAATTGCTTTAAATTTTTGATATTCAATAAGTTTATCAACTAATTCTTGACGTGGGTCTTCTAAATCCTCTCCGTCAAAAGTAATTTCTACTGGTAAAAGCATACGAGATTTAACATATAACAAATCTGCGGCAATAGCATAAAACTCTGTTAAATTTGCTAAGTCTGTGCTAACAGCATAATCGAGATAATCAAGATATTGTTCTGTAACCTCGCCTACTGGTATATCATATATATTAATTTCATTTTTCTTAATTAAAAAAAGCAATAAGTCTAACGGGCCTTCAAATTCACCGAGAGTGAACATTCGTCCATCTTGTACTGTTGTTTCTTCACTTATAAGTGTTTGTTCTGCCATACATACCTCCAAAGAAGTTTTCTGAGCGATGATTCTATAAATATAAGTTAATCAATTTTTATAACATCGTGAGTCAAAAGACCCTTTAAAATATCAGAAAATTTTTCTCTAGTTATAGGGTCGGCAGAATTTGGTAAAATCTCCACTAATGGAACAAGCACAAAAGGCCTAATATGCAAAAATTCATGCGGGATGGTAAGATTTTTTGTTTTTATAGATTGATTTCCAAACAATTCAATGTCAATATCAAGCGTACGTGGTCCTTTTTCGATTTCTTTTAAGCGATTTCGGCCAAACTCTTTTTCAATTGCTTGAATTTGCGAGAGAAGCTTTTGAGGACTCCCCTCGTAATATCCACACACAGCCGCATTTATAAAGCTATCTTGTGCGGTGTAGTGCATTGGTGCGGTGTTATATAATGACGAAGCTTTAAAATCCTTTAAAAGGGGCATAAGCCTTTTAAAAGCAAGCTCTACAATCTCTTTAGGATTTCTTACAGTGCCATTCACCTTGAATGGCACGTTAGATCCAAGTCCTAAAACAACTAGTTCCAATGTTAGAAAAGATCGCCTGCAGGCTGTGCTCCAACGGTTGTTGTGCCAGACTCTTGTGGTGCAGCAGTTGTAGCTCCAGCTGCAGCTTTTTCTGCTGTAGCCTTTGCACCCTTACCACCCTTCTCAGGCTCTTTAACTGATAGATGTTGCCCCGGAAATAGTTTTACTCGCAGCTTACTTTCTAGATTTGAATAGTATTCTTTATTTGTGGTAAGGAAGTTAATAGCATTCTCTCTACCTTGCCCTACTTTTTCGTCTCCATCTGCATACCAGGCACCACGCTTTTCGATAAATCCGTGTTTTACAGCCGCATCCAATACGCTCGAAGTTGCAGAAATTCCCTTTCCAAAGAAAATATCAATTTCGACCTTTCTAAAAGGAGGTGCAACCTTATTTTTTACGATTTTTACACGTACGCGGTTACCAACTGCATCATCTTCCCCTTTTGCATCGATTGATTCAATTCGACGAATCTCGAGGCGAACAGAAGAATAAAATTTAAGTGCATTACCACCAGTTGTTGTTTCGGGATTTCCGAACATAACACCGATTTTCATACGAATTTGGTTAATAAAAATAAGAATACAGTTTGACTTACCAATAGTAGCAGTTAACTTACGAAGAGCTTGGCTCATAAGTCGAGCTTGAAGTCCCATATGAGAGTCTCCCATGTCGCCTTCGATTTCTGCTTGTGGAGTAAGGGCTGCAACTGAGTCAACAACAATTACATCTACCGCGCCAGAACGCACCAAACTTTCGGTAATCTCAAGCGCTTGTTCACCAGTATCTGGCTGAGAAACCCATAATTCATCGATATTTACCCCAAGATTTTTAGCGTATACAGGATCGAGCGCGTGTTCAGCGTCAACAAACGCTGCAATTCCGCCAAGTTTTTGCGCCTCTGCAATTGCATGAAGCGCCAATGTTGTTTTACCTGAAGATTCAGGTCCATACATTTCAATAATTCTACCTTTTGGGTAACCACCAATTCCAAGAGCCTCGTCGAGTAAAATTGAACCAGAAGGTACAACCTCAATACCTGCTGCATCGGTTCTGGTTCCGAGCTTCATAAGAGAGCCTTGCCCAAATTGTTTTTCGATTTGAAGCCTAGCTGCTTCAAGTGCCTTTAATTTTTCTGATGTATCAGCTTGTGTTTCTGCCATAAAATTCTCCTATTGTAAACACTGTCTTATATATATTAATAGTAATCGATATTACTTTTTTAATACTTTTTTTTAGATTTTTATCATTTTTTTTACATTACATTATACAAATCACTTTTTCTACTCTCTTACCGATTGAAATACGGCTCTTCCCTTTAGCACAGGCACTGAATTAACTAAGTCTAACTGAGCAAGTATCTTTAACGGCTTTTCTGCGTCTATCGAAACTGGCTGTTCTAAAACAAGAGGCATAATGCCGTCTATATTTTTAAGGGTGTCATAACCTACTAAGAAATCGCACTCGTATAAAGATTCATTTTCTCTTACATTCGAAACACGCCCAGACCATACTACATAACAATTTTCGTACAGATATGGATCAGAACTAATTTGACTAAAAGAGAGACTATCTTTAAGTGTGTCAAAGGTAGGTGTTTTTAAATAACCTGCAAGTGTTATGGATTTTTCTTTTATTCCATCGGCTGCATTCGAAAGTAAAATTCGATTTATTTCTATTTGAGCCATGTTATCTCTAAAATCTTGAAAGAATTTTTGAGCAGCATTATATGAGTCAGTAATTTGCTTTTTTGTAAGAATATAGCGGATTGATCCTGATAGATCCGTTTCTGCCGAATTCTTTTTTTCTTCTGCGGTTAACTCTAAAAATCGTAAATCTTCTCTAGCAATTTTTGTTTGTTCGTAATATCGGGGTAAAAAAACTGCAGCTCCTACAAGAAGTACGAATATAGCAGCAAGCCCAACAATATGACGAGCAAAAATTGGTAACCCAAGCGGTGGATAAAAGCGAGTTATTCTGCCACTAGAAATTAATTGAGAAATATTTGACTCATCGCCGTTTTTTCGAATAAACTGCAACGCGTTTTTTGCAATTGCATTTGAAGGATCTAATTCCTGAACGTCTAGATAATATTCAACCGCCACCGATATGTTTCCACGCCGCAAATACAGAACTGCTTGTGCAAGCATTAGGTTTATGTCTCTTATTTTTATTTGCCTAGCACGTTGAAAATAAGAATTTGCTCCACCCAAATCGCCTAAATACAAACAGGCAACTCCAAGCATATAGAAAAAATCGAAAGAATCGCGATACTCAATAACAAGCGGTTCTAGAATAGCTATAACACGCGAAAACTGTCGTCTTTTAAGAGATATTTTTGCTTTTTCTAATTTCCCACCCCGAAACACGTACCTAACTCTCCAATTGCTCCAATATTTCATCGAGCTCGGCATTTATACGATCTATTTCTTCAAGATCTACACCATCGCTATCATTCTCTAAGTCATAAATGCGTTTTAGTAATGCTTCTATATAAGCAGCATCAAGCTGACTTTCGCTCAACTTTACTTCTGCGCCAGCAGAGTCAATAAAGACTTTATCTGCAAATTCGCCTAAGGAGTTATCGTTTGCACTTGCAATAGAAGCGTTTGGCTCTCTACCATCTGTAGCAGCACTTAGATAAAATCGAATAGTACCTGAACTGCCTGGATTAAGCCTAATAGGTCGCCAAACTATATGTACTGCAGAATTATTTGATACATATGGCGTATTAAAAGACCTTTCTGGCTTAACTATTGGCTGCCACACCCGTCTTGTAAACTGATCTCGTGCTGCTAAAGTAATTTGCTCAGGAGAGGTAACTTGCGAGCCATCCAGTAAAAACAAGAGAGATGTATCACCATCAGAGCTAACTATCCACTTATCATATGACATATCTGCAAAAAATACTTCGCGGTCAATAGATTTTTTTAATAATGTCGCAAAGTGAGTTTTTTGTAATTCACCCAAGTAGGTGTCAAAAAGGCTCTTAAAGGCGAAACTACTTGATTCAGTGCTAATATTTTTTATTTCTGTTTCAAACTTTATTTCGTCAGTATATAACCCGTTCAAATCTTTTAGTACTATTAGGCTAATTGATACTTCAGCAACATCTTTTACATGATACATGATTTTTACACCATCGGCGACTTCTTCTGTTGTAATAGTAATACTAGAACTTGGACGTAAATCATACATTTCTTTTTTAACAAGTAAAGAAAATGAAGTAAAAAATGAATCATTTTTATCTTCTATAAGTGGAATATATTCGTTATTAAGCTTGTCGGTTAAAAAATACAATGAAAAATTTCCGGTTTTAGCATGTGGTACTACTTTATAATTTCCATAATTTAATTCAGTTTGACCTGAAGCAAACATGCTCAGTGATAAAAAAAGCAAAAAACATATTAGTAGTATTTTCTTCATTATTCGGCCCCTATTGTTGGCTCTTCAGTGAGTCTTTTTTGTATTATCTGTGCCTTTTCTTCTAAAACACGTATTTGTTCAAGAATTTCAGATGATGAGTCTATAACTACCCCTGAATTAACATTTATTGGCATGTTTGACTTTTGTCCATCCGGAGTAGCAACATATGCTTCCATTTCTTGCAGTCTTCGTCGCAACAAAGCGTTTTCTTCTTTTAAATGAACAACTTCTGTTTCTAAGTCGGTAAAATCAGTATCTTGAGCAACATTCTCTAAACGTCGCTCATAAATAGAGGTAGTATGTTCATAGCTCAATTGTTGTCTAGCAAGCTCATATGCAAGAGCTAGAGACTCCTCATGTGTTTCTTTTAACAAACGTAATAACTCGAGTTCCCGAGCTCGTTGCTCAATAAGTGCAATCTTATACAAACTTGCCTCTTCTTTGGAACTATCTGGATACTCTGCAACTACTTGGGTAAACAGATTTAACGATTCGGAAAAGTATCCCATATCGTATAAAGATTCAGCAATCCAATATAATGCAGATGGAGCTAGCGAATTATTTGGGTAAGATTCATAAAATATAGTGAGCTGAGAAATAGACTCTTCTCTGCGTTGTAATTCATGTAAAACTCTACCACGTTGATATACAATATCGGCATAGTGAGATGAGTTGGAAAAGCGACTTATAAAAACATCGCAGCCTTTTAATGCATCATCATATAGCTGTGCTGATATCTCAGACATTACAAGCCAGTACAAAGCCTCATCTCCAGTAGAAGTTATAGGAGACGATGCTTTTCTAAAAAATAATACAGCAGAGGCCCAGTCTCCTCTCATGTATGCTTCTAAACCAATTGATAAATCTGGTTTTTGTGCAAACAAAGGAGTAAATAAGAATAAACACAGTACAATTTTTATTAGTTGACGTTTCATAAGTAGTCCTTAAAATTAATCTAATTTTCCTGCAAAAAAAGCAGATCCAGAAACAGCAACATCTACACCTGCTTCTACAACAAGAGGAAGTGTTTTTTCGTTAACGCCGCCGTCTACAGAAATTATAAACGATAAATTCATTTCTTGCCTTATTTTTTTCAATAATTCAATCTTTTTTATGCATTCAGGGATTAATTCCTGTCCGCCAAAGCCTGGATTTACGCTCATAACCAGAACTAAATCAACAAACGGCAACATTTCTTTAATTGCAGCAACAGGTGTTGATGGAACTATGCTTATTCCCGCTTTAGCTCCTGCATTTTTAATTTGTTGCACTAATCGATGCTGATGAATAGTGTTTTCATGATGAAATGTAATATAATCTGCCCCTGCTTTTATAAAAGAATCTACGTGTTTTTCAGGCTCATTTATCATAAGATGAACATCAAAAGGAATTTTTGTAAGAGGTCTAAGAGCTGATACAACTGGCTGTCCAAAAGAAATATTGGGAACAAACGAACCATCCATAATATCAACATGAACCCAATGGGCTCCACCTTTTTCGATGCGTTCAAAAGAATCTTTTAAGCAAGTAAAATCTGCGGCTAAAATTGAGGGGGCTATTTTATACTTCATTTTGATATAGTATCAAAGATGCTCTGTTTTGTCTATTGTAAAACTGTAAATAGTAATATAAGCAAACCAATATACATTTTCGCGGGTATTACATCCATCATCATTGACTAAAATCTGCTTATGAGTATAATAGTAATAAGGTATATGACAGGTCAACTTGAAACAGGATTACTGCAAGCGTATGATGCACTTAAAGCAGGAAACCCTGAACTGGCAAAGACGCTATTAACAGATGTTTTAGCGCACGATTTAGAAAACGAGGAAATCTTTTTTACACTTAAATGTATTGATTTCTGGCGTGATAAGCTCGCAAAAGGCGCACTGCTTATTACCCCGTTTGAACGAGGAGAAAATATTGTTTCTAACTGGAAACATTTTTCGAACTTGTTTGAAAAAGAGGGTAAATCATACGAAAAAAGTATGTATTCGGTAAAGCAAGGTGTATTCAAAATTGCGATGGAACATTATCAGTCAATGCTGCGGGATAATCCGAATGCGCAAGACTGGGAGGTTTTTAGAAAAATCGGACTTTGTTACAAGATGCTTGGTGTATATGAGACAGCTCTCCAGTTTTTAGAAAAAGCTAATTCACTGGTAGCAGACTCAGCACCCGTTTTGTCAGAAATGGCAGACTGTTACGCTTTATGCGGAGAAGAAAGAACAGCTAAGGTTTTTTTTCGAGAAGCTTTTTTTATTGATGCACAAAAAATCGATTTATCGCTTCTTGATTCACCCCTAATTGTTCGACTCGTCGAACAAACTGCATCTTTTGGCTACAGTGGACAGTCTTTACAAGAATGGATTCCAGTTTACGGGGTTTTACTTGGTGTTTTTACTGTAAAACGCGAATTAAGAGCGTTAGAAATTGGTAAACTCAAACAAGGTATCTATACCCTCGAGAACGAATTAAAAGAAGAAGGGAACGATAGTGATGTGCTCGTTCCTCGTCTTATTAATCACTATTTTTGGTTGATCGACCATTATGTAACAGTACATGAAGATCGAGCAAGAATTAATGAAACACTATTAAAAATTAAGTTACTTGATAAGGTAATTTTCGAAAAAATACACTACGTTATGTAAGTAAAGCAAGCAGGAGATATGTTTATGTCAGAAAAACTAGTATCGTCAGTACAGGATATGTTAAATGAAGAAAAGTGGACTCGTGCCGCGATTTCAAACTATTCAAAGAATCACTTTATTGAGCTTGCTACAGTGGTAGAACAAGCAAAGCAACAAAACTGTATTGACGAAATTAAGGCACTTAGTGATGAGCATCTTGCACACAGCAAGAATAGCATCATTGCGCTCTACATTTCGGGTATGCTTTCTTTAAAACAACATACCCTTGATGACTCAGCCTTAGTTACTCTTATTAATATTTTCTTAGAACATCACAAAACTGCAATCGTTGTATTTCTATGTGAAAACATACTTATTGAAGATGAGCATAATAAGTATGCATTGCGCTCATTAATCAATTGTTATAAAGAAGAAGGTAGCGATAAACTCTGGGAAACATATGAAACACTGGTAAAAGTAGATCATGAAGAAGCAGATGTTGCAAAGATTCTAGCAGAAAAATACGAAAAAGACGGAGATTCGGAGGAAGCTGTTGACTACTACAAAAAAGCTCTTCTACGCTATGTTACACGCAAGTCTCTAAATCAAATTAAAGAAATGTGGACAAAGCTTATTTCTCTGATACCTGAAGAAATTGACTTTTACTATTTAGTGCAACGCAAAATTGCTAAAACAATGGATACCGAAAAAAGCGCTCTTCTTATGCAAGAGTTGTATGTATACTATAAAGATACACAAAAATGGGACATTGCTATAGATATCTTAAAGCTTATTCTTTCATATGATGACAAAGATAATTGGGCTCGTAAAGAAATTATTACTTGCTTTAAGGGAAAATACTCAAATCACAGTCAATTAGAAGATTGTATTCGCGTTTCAAACCTTAGCCAAAGTTGGAGAAATGTTTTTGAGGCTATTTCTGACTTTGAAAAACACATATCTTTTGATACTAAGAATTTTGTGTACCACCGCTCTTGGGGTGTAGGTATTATCCGCAAAGTTAAAGGTGATGAAATTGAAATTCACTTTGGTAAAAAATTTGGGATACGTTCAATGACACTCAAAATGGCAGTTGAAGCTTTACAACCACTTGCTAAGGATCATATTTGGGTATTAAAAGCTACAAAGTCTCGCGAAGATCTTGCTAAAATGGTAAAAGAAGATAAGGCTTGGGCTCTAAAAACTATTATTAAAAGTTATAATAATAACTGTGACTTTAAACGTGTAAAAGCAGAACTCGTTCCAGTAGTACTTACTGCTTCTGAGTGGACAAGCTGGAGCACTGCAGCTCGCAGAATTCTAGAAAACGATGCTACATTTGGTGTAAATCCAAACGATATCAGCATGTACACTGTTCGCGAAAGAGCAATTTCTCAAGAAGAAAAATTTGCAAATGAATTTAAGGCTCAAAAAAGCTTCTTTGCTCGTATCGATATTTTAATGAAATTCTCAGCTGATGCAGATACTTCTTCTGAATATTTTACAGAAATGTTCACATATTTTACTGGCTATTTACGCTCATTTAGTACTGTTAATGAACAAATTATTGCAGCATTCTTGGTAGTTCGCAGAGTTGTAGCAGATCATCCACACTTAAATCCTAATAGTCAATATACATTTGCACAACTTTTTGCAGAAATAGAGAGACCAGAAAAACTTTATTTAGCTCTTAAAGACACAAAAAATACATTCTTAAGAAAAGACTTTTTACACTGTATTCATAACTTGCTACCAAACTGGGCCGATGTGTATATTCAACTCTTTCCAGTTGTATTGCAACAAGAAATTATTGATACATTGGTTAGCAGTGGTAATGTAGAAAAATTAAAGCAATTTGTTACAGTTGTATTTGATAACTATCGTGATTATCGCGAATCTATTATCTTCTTCTTTAAAGAATCTCAAGAAGAAGACTGGTATAAAGAATTGGCTATTCCATATGAAAAACAACTCATTGAATTAATTCATATACTAGATGTAACATTCCGTGAGATAGATAACCACCATGAAACAACAGAGAATAGAAAGGTTAATCGCCAAGTACGTACTCTTTTGTTTAAAAATGATGCACTATTATCATATATTTTAGAAAATGATAAGGATACAATTACACGTTTATATACCCTACTCGATGATATTAAGGGAACAGAAGCTGAAAAAGAACTTCCTGCTCTTAAGATGGTATTACGTAACAAGATTTTAGAAAAGTATCCTGACTTTAAGTTCTACGGAAATGAAGAAAAAACAGTTGTTCAACGCGGTTTAATTGTAACTGGAAAAATGCTTGATGCAAAACGCCAACAACTAGAGCATATACTTAAAGTTGAAGTTCCTGCAAACTCAAAAGAAATTGGAGAGGCTCTTGCACAAGGAGACTTGAGAGAAAATGCTGAGTATAAGGCAGCAAAAGAGCATCAATCACATTTAAATACAATGGCTACACGTCTTCAGGACGAAATTGACCGTGCACAAATATTTGATCCAACAACTATTACAACTGCACGTGTTTCTTTTGGAACTATCGTAAGCTTGAGTAATGAAACAACCGGCACAAAAGAAGAGTTTACTATTCTTGGACCATGGGAGTCAGATCCTGATAACAAGATTATTTCTTACATGTCTCCTTTAGGAAATGCAATTCTTAATGGACGAGAGGGAGATACACTTGATTTTGAAATTAACGACCAGAAATATGTATACAAAGTACTTTCAATAAGTGCAGTAAAGTTCTAAGTAAAACTAAGTTCTAAAAAATCCTAAGATTATCTTAGGATTTTTTTTTGATATACTAAAATGACTATAACTTTGCTACATATTTTACATCTAGTATTATTTAATCTTTTATGATACTATACGACAGAAACTATAAATCATTGAGAGGAGAATATATATGAAATTTTTAGAACCAGGACAAGAGATTGAAACAACGATAGTTGCAATCTCAGGAGATTATGTTTTTTTAAACTTAAATACAAAGAGCGAAGGTGTTCTTGAGCGCGCAGAACTGTTAGATAAAGATGGTAACTGCAAAGTAAAAGAAGGCGATACTATAAAAGTGTTCTTTACTGGCGAAAAAGGCGGCGAAATGCGTTTTACCACAAAGATTAGCGGTGGAAAAGCTGATCAAGCAATGCTTGAAAACGCACATAAAAACGGCATTCCTGTAGAAGGTTTTGTAGAAAAAGAAATTAAAGGAGGGTTTGAGGTAAAAATCGGAAACACCCGTGCCTTTTGCCCATTTTCTCAAATGGGATTTAGACAAAAACAAGAACCTTCTTTTTATATTGGAAAGCACTTAACATTTAAGATTCAAGAATACAAAGAAAACGGCAGAAATATACTTGTTTCTAACCGCGCAATAGAAGAAATTGCCTATCAAGAAGGATTGAACGAGCTTAAAAAAGAGATTACTGAAGGCGCAATTGTTAGTGGAACAGTAGAGTCGATTCAAAGTTTTGGTGCCTTTGTAGAAATTAGTGGTTTTAGAGTACTCCTTCCCATTTCAGAAATTTCATTAAGCCGTGTAAGCGATATAAATGAACATTTAGCTGTTGGGCAAGAAATTAAAGCAAAGGTAATTAGTACCGATTGGAGTAAAGAGCGTGTTTCTATCAGCCTAAAAGCACTCATCAAAAGCCCATGGGAAGGAGCAGCGCAAAAATATCCTGTTGGCTCAAAACACAAGGGAAAAATATCACGCATTGCAGACTTTGGCCTCTTTGTAGAACTCGAAAGTGGCATAGATGGACTTGTTCATAAAAGCGAACTCCAAGAAGCAGACTTTAACACAAACCTTAATAAAAAATATAAAACAGGTGAAACTATTGAAGTTGAAGTAAAGAGCGTAGATAAAGATCAAAACCGTATTTCGCTCACCACAGGCTCAGCAAAAGAAGAAGATTCGACTGCAAAGCAATACATGAGTAACCAAGACGATAACGACACCTACAATCCTTTTGCGGCATTGCTAAAGAAGTAGAAAATACACATGCTCTTAAATAGCATTCGATAAGACACTTAAACTGTTTCAGCTCTTTTTAGCACAACATCTAAAATTGTACGAGAAGGTATATCCTTCTCGTTATCTATTTTTTTGAGTATAATTTCAACGCATGCAGATGCTAAGCCTGACATATTTTGAGAGATAGTTGTAATACGTGGAGTTGTATAATCTGTTATATTTAATCCATCATAACCAATAATTTTTATATCTCGAGGAACAGACAAATTCATTTCTTGTGCTAATTTTAAACAACAAACCGCGCCAAAGTCAGCAGTAAAAATTGCATCTACGTTTTTTACTTGATATAGTTTCTCTCTAAACATATTGTAAAAATATTCATAATCAAAAATATTCCATTCGCTCTCAAATGTAATAATATTAATATTATTCTCAATTAAAATTCTTTCAAAAACTTCATGTCGAACATTAGATGGAGATGAAATGTTTCGAGGTGTCATAAATTGAATAACGTTTTTGCATTTTGCTTTTATAATTTCCTCTGCTGCAAGAGCCCCACCTTTTGCGTGATCAGAGTGAACAATAGGTATATTTGCGCCAAAGTCATGGTCTAAGGACACAATAGGTTTTTTACTATTTGCATAAATCTGGTTGTCTAATGTCTGGGTACACGTAATAATTCCATCAACTATATTTCTATCCAACATCTCAAGATAAATTCTTTCTCTATCACTAATACCAATAGTATTGCAAATCAATGTCTTATACCCCATTGAATACAGTTTCACTTCAACATTTTTTGCAAAGGTTGAAAAAAACGGATGTTCCAAATTTGGTACTAGCACACCAATTAGTCCCGATGACTTTCTCGATAAGTTTCTGGCGAGTTGATTCGGTATGTAATTAA
>CAYJNB010000009.1:21389-22423 GCA_964371205.1 uncultured Treponemataceae bacterium | reverse complement strand
TTGAGCAAAGTCTAAAGCAGTTCCTGTAACTGTTCCCGACGAAACATCGAGCTGTAAAAAGGGATTTTCCCCTATTATACTAGCTTGAAATTCGCTTGCAAAGACGGATAGGGGATGTGCACTTTGTGTAAACAGAATATTGTTAGTATGTTTTGTAATTTTTCTTAAAATAGTTGCTGAAGCACAAAGATCTGCTACAACAATAGTATCTTTTTCTATTTCTAAAAAGAAATGTAAGTAAGAGATGTTCTGTCCGTCTATTGTTATGATTGCATCAGTAGTTATTCCATGTCTTTTTAGAATTTGGAATGCTGTATCCACTGCAATTATATATAATCTATCTCTACACCTTTTTATTTCTTCTATATGATTTTCTAGACTTGGTCCTGCTGCTACTACACATGCTGTTTTTTCTATAGGAAATTCAAATTCTCTAGTTGGTAGATTTGCTGCTGTTTGTAAGTTGTGTAAAATATTTCGTGTCCATAGTTTTCCGAAATGTGCTTGTACAGAAAAGTCTGCGGAAATTATTTTAAGTGTTTTTTTAAATGTTTCTTTAATTGCTGTACTTGTTTCTTGATTCTGTACCTCCCATGATCTAATCGAAATGTATTTGAATTGAGGGAAAAGAGATGGTATGTAGTAGTTTAGTAAACATTCAGATAAATGGTTTAAATCGCAAACATAAAAGCGATTGCTTTCAAAAAGAAAAGAGAAATCAAATTGATTAAAAAGTGTGTTTAAAGAATCAATATTTTTTTCTACAGCAAGTATTCGTGCGTTTGGAAAAAAATTAATAAGTTTAATAATGTGTTGTGCACTCCCTAGGCCCTCTACCATAAAAAATATTTCTTGGTTACGCAGTTCCTCTATACAAACATCAGATAGAATTTTATCTACATCTCTATTTGGATTATAACTTGAAAAAAGAGCTGAACCATTATTAAAGCTTGCACCTATAGAACCATCTTTTGCTGTAATTGCTTGACCATATATAGATTTATTCGTGTCAGAATCTTGTATTAGTTTAGAAA
>CAYJNB010000009.1:12632-21379 GCA_964371205.1 uncultured Treponemataceae bacterium | reverse complement strand
ATAAGCTTTTAATGTTATTAAAAAGATATGTGCTCACTTCTGTATTATCCTCTCAATTTTATTAAATATCTTTTCTACACTTAGAGTTAACTTTTCTAGAGAATCTGCATTTCCTCTTTGCACTTGTAAAAACTGTGCAATATTAATGATTTTTAACCAAAAAATTGTTTTCTCATCAAACTTTGCAGCATCTTTTTTCTTTAATGATTCTAAAACATTTGTTTTAGTTTTTATAAAATATGTGTGTAGAGCATTTATACGCATAGTTTTAGGAAGCGTTTTTTCTGCATTAATAGTAATGCGTTTTGTATATGTCTTTTTAAGCTGTAGTTTTGCATCAGCAATTGTTATGTCCTTAATAGGATGCAAACTCGTACTATACGTATGTTTTCCTTTAATCCTCATAATTCTAGATGTAAATTCTGCACCTTGAGAAGAAAACCAAGACGCATAAATATTTAGGGAGTCAGTATTACTTTTTGGAGAAAGACGATTTTCTTTCGAGCTAAGCTTTGTGTCAAAGTTGCTATTATACAATTCTAGTATATTTGGCTGAGCATGAGAAAAGCCCTGCGAATCTTCTGATAAATCTAGGCCACAAAAGTATATTGCATTTGTTGTTAACTTAAGTGCAAGTTCCGCAGCTGTGCCACTGACAGTTCCATTTCTTCGTGCAAGGGTTGTTTTTATATTACAGATTTCTGCAAGATTTGTATCTAAGCTGTCTCCATAAACCAAAGGTATGAGTGTATTGTTATAAAAACTTAAGGAGGGTAGAGATGCTTCCATAGCTGCAGCAATTGGAATATTCTTGCTTTTTTTAAATCGTTCAAGCCCAAGTAAATGCTCAGCAGCCCAATGCCCCCCGTCCGTAGTAATTAGTAAGTCTGGAGTAATATTGTGCATCAAAAGCACAGGTGCAGCTGACGAAAGTGCCATTAAAAAAAAGTTTTCTCTTTCTTCTTTTAAAAACTCGATACATCCAATAAGGCTATTGCCAGAGGCAGCTATAATAATCGGCTCTTCTCCAGCTTTTATAGATGCATGATTTTTAATTTTCTTACAAAATTGCACACAATTTATTGCCCATTTTTTTGTAAAGTAAGCCCTAGTTGTTAGTACATTTCTACTTTTAATTGTTGCTTTTTTTATTGCTTCCCATGCAAGAGTGTATTCATTTGGAAATGCTCTTTCTGACGGTTTCCAGGAGACAAATAGTGATTGACTCCATGATTCTTCACCTATTAAGTCAAATAGTTTTTCAGCCAAACTACTTTTTGTTGCTAACAGTTTAAGATCCCAATTGTTGTTTTTTTCGTAAAATTCTTCGCAGAAAAAAAGGCCAACAAGATTTGCATTTGGAAATTTTTGTCTTAAAAATGGTAAGCAGTATGATAAGGCAGGACCAGTTATTACAATATATATAGGATCTATGTCTGTATTTATAGCATTTACAAAGTGTTCTGCTTCTCTAGATGGATTATATTTTGAATGTAAGTATATTCCGTTAACTATACAAGGTTCATAAGTACATTTGGTGTCATTCAATTACATTTTCCGTGTTAAAAGATCCACTAAATCTGGCTCAGAAGAAGTGCTGCCTTTGTCTTGAACATGGATTGATAACAATTCTTCTAAAGAAAAGTAGGGTAGTAGCTTCTCTTTAATCAATTCATAGTACATGTTACCAGGAAAAACACCCTTAGTAAAAAATGCTAAAGAAAATATGAATTCTTCTGAGGATATACAAATATTGTGTCTACCTATTAGTAAGTTTAGCTCATTATGTATAGAATTATATAGGACATATTTATCTACATCTGTTAAGCCTTTGTTAAGGTTTTTAAAAGCATCGCTAAGTATTATCCGTAGAATATGTGCAGATTTTTCATCTGTTAGCGATGTAGATGTTCTCTCTAATACATTTTTTTCTCTAGTATTTTTTGTTCCACTTAACTGAGATTCGTAAATAAATGGTAATATACTCTTGAATTTAGTCTCAAGTTCTTCAAAGAACAATGGAAAATTAGATTCTGAGGATTTTAGAATACATAGAATCATTTTTTTATCGTTGTACGCAAAGGTCTTTAGAATTATAGAATCTGTACATGATTGTTCAGGTTGAGAAAAAAGAGTTAAAAAAGAGCGCATTTGATCATCAGTAAATGTTAACCAAGTCTCTTCATTGTATTTAGAAAAGTACATAGCTTCCCAAAAAAGGGCGGGAATTTCTGGATTTTGTAGTGTCTCTTTTTCGATATTATGACTAATTGTTAGAGCATATGTATCTTTTTGTCTTACAAATACTGCAGCTTTTTTAAGGTTAAAGTTATTAGCAAATTGATGAAAGCCTACAAAAGCTTTTTCTGCTAGCGACATGCTTTCATCAAGTACAATATCTGTTTTAGCTGAAGATTGGGTTGCCAGGTTTGCGCGTTCTAGCAGCCCAAGTCTCTTACCTGAATTATTACTCATTATGACAAGCCTAATTCCTTAAACAGTTTTTTGTATGTTTCAAAATGTTCAGATTGAGCAAATTCAGTAATCTTATCCTCTGGTAAGCTTTCTAAAAGCTGATCCATATAGCTAAGCACAGATTTAATTTCGAATTTTAGATCTTGTGGAACTCCTTGAGAAAAGTCAATTCCTTTAGATAGTTGCTCATTAACAGCGCTTGCATTTTGAAGTAATGATTCATGAGGCTCTTCATCTCCAATTATTTCGTCAAAGGCGTCTGCAGCTTCCTCTTCGATAGAGTCTTCTTCAGAGAACTCTATATTATCCGAATCAGTAACTTCATCCTCTTCAAGTATAATATTACTTTCTTCACTATTAAGATCGAGATTAAGGTCTGTATCTGAATCGCTTAAGGTACTTGGAACAAAGTCGTTATCCCATTGGTTGCTATCAAAAACAGTTTCTGTTGGAGTATCGCAATCTGTTTCTTCATCTTTAATATCGTCTAGTTGATTAAATGGTACTTCTTCTTGTAAGTAAGAAATGACATCTTCTGTTATTTCTGGCTCTTGTTCAGTTTCCATGTTTATGTCATCTAAAGAATCTTCAATAGATATTTGGTCATCAGTAAATTCGTCTTCAGAAAGAGTAGGAGAGGGCTCGTTTACTGCAGTATCGGTGGAAAATCCAATTTCGTCATCAAAACTGAAAGGTGAATCTTCCTCTCCATCTTCTGCTATTGATTCTTCCGCTACTATTGATTCTTCTTCTGCTGAAACAGCTGAATTTGTATGAGAAAAATCTGGTTCAATTGGATCTTCTGCAGAGTCAGCCTCTACAAAAATATCATCACCTAAACCAATATCAATTTCATCACCAAAATCATCTTCTGTATCAGGAAGTTGAATGTTATCTAGTTCTGGCTCTTCAAGATTTTCGTTTTCAAACTCTAATTTTGTATCACTTGTAGAGAAAATTTCGGGTTCTATAGCAGATGAAGCATTATCCTCAAGCTTATCTTCTTCTTCGGTATCAGATAGTGAGAAAGATACATCTGGTTCAATTATATCATCTATATCCAGTGTTGACTCTTCTTCTACTGATTCTTCTGTCTCATCAATCGAAAAATCATCATCGATAGATACGTTTTGCATTGTATCTTGCGGTTCTTCTTCGCTAAAATTGGCAGAAGCGAGTACATCATCTAATTCGTGTCCAGATAGGGCTACAGACTCTTCTTCAATGTCTGAGGCAAAAAAACCTGACTCATTTGTGTCATCTGTTTCTTCGTTGTTTTCTGTAGAAGCAAGCACATTGTCTAATTCTTGGCCAGAAAGAGCAACAGATTCATCTTCTATATCTGAAGAGAAGAATCCTGTTTCTTCTGATTCAGTTTCTTCTTCACTAAAATTAGCAGATGCGAGTACATCATCTAATTCTGAGCCAGAAAGAGCAACAGATTCGTCTTCAATATCTGAGGCAAAAAAACCTGACTCGTCATTTTCTTGTTCAATAGTTGGCTCGTCATCAAATTGAATGTCGCATAAGTCGTCTTCTTCGGGTTGTATCTCAGTAGATGCTTGCTCATCTGTAGGTTCTGACTCTTCGTTTGTAGGTTCTGGCTCAGTCATTGCTTCTTCAGACATATCATCGCTAAAGTCAATTGTTTCACCGTCATCAAATTGAATATCAAAGCTATCTGTTTCAAAACTTTCTGTTGTATCTTCACTTTCTGTTTCTTCTGTTTGCTTATCTTCTTCTTCAACTATAGATTCATTAAATACGGGTTCTTCTTCAGAAAATTGAGCAGTTTCTATAATATTGTCTAGTTCTGAACCAGAAAGAGCTATAGACTCATCTTCTAATTCTGTTGAGTAAAATCCAGTGTTTTCAGTTTCTTGCACTATTGGACTTTCTTCTGCCTCATTGATTGCGCTTTCTGATTCGCTTGCACTTAAGGTTACACCATCTTTTTTTAATGATTCTATTTCATTCTTTAATGAAGTAAATTCGCTATGTAAACTAGACAGTTCTAATGCTATTTTTTCTAGTAATGATTTTTCTTCGCTCTTATCTTCTAAACTATCTGTTACGGCTTCTTCGTTGCTGATTATTTGATGCATTGTATCTGTATTAAGGTTTTCGTCATCAAATACTCCGGTAGGCTCTGTTTCTGGTTCATCAAATATTGGCTCGTCCATTTCAAATATTGCACTATCAATTTCTGGCATGGCGCTTGAAGCATCGATATTGTCTTCTGTAGTTTCAGAAAACGAGAAAGAATCTTCGTTTGTTTCAGTTTCGTCAAATTCTGTAGTTTCTTCATTCATAATTGCATCTTCAAATGTTGGATCTTCTTGGGGAAAAGAAAAACCATCAAATTCATCAGCTTCTTCAGTTTGTGTTTCAAAAACACTTGAGTCGAGTTGTATATCATCCATAGAAAAGTCGTTAGATTCAGTTTCGGAAAAGTTTTGTTCCGCTGATTCAGAAGTAGGGGAATCCTCTGTATCATCGAATGCATACTGCTCTTCACTAAGTGTATCAAAGGAAAAAGAGTCGTTGCCATCTAATGAAGTTTGGTCAAGAGGACTTTCTGCAAAAGAGGTTTCTTTATCTAAGGTGTCTTCAGTTTCTTCAGAAATATCTTTTGGGCCAGATTTTACCCAAACACCATATTTTTCGAGTTCTTGCTCTTTCTTACTTTTTTCGTTTTCAATATGCATATCAGAATCCATTTTTTACCCCTCTAACTTATATTATCTAGTCTGTATGTTTTTACCCAACTTAGACTTTCTCGTTATTTTATCGGCAACTTAAGGCAAAATCATAACTATTTTATTCTTTACATTCTACCATATTTTTTTACATTTGTACATTAATTGTGTTTAGATTTTTGGGTTTTTTACCGTTACTATATATATGTTTCGTTTAAAGTTTTTATTGGCAGCTTGTCTTGGAACCATGGTATATGTTGCACTCTCGATTTTTTTAGGTCCCGAAGGTTTTGCTGCTCAATCCAAGTTAGAAAAAGAAAGACAGTTTTTACAACAAAATGTTCAAAAAATTCAGCAAATTAACGAGTCTCTTTCGGTAGATTATACTTCTCTTCGTGTTGATGCAGATGTAATTGCAGGTTATGCTAAAACATTAGGTTACATATATGATGGAGAGCGTATTCTAAAAATTAATGGGATTCAAAATACAGTTCCTTTTAATACTGATGTGGGAAAAGCTATTCAAATTAAAGAGATACGAGGAATTCCAGAATGGCTGTGCAAAATGTGTGGTTTTGTTGTTTTTTTATTTTTTTTACTATTGTTTTTTTTAGATACGGTAAGAACGGAATTACATAATCGCAAAATTCAGGTTTTATCTCAAAGGGCTATGCATGAAAATATTCAAATCTGATTTAGATAGTGCTAGTCAGGCTGCAACAATTATGGCTACAGGTAAGATTGCTGTTTTACCAACTGATACTATTTATGGTTTTTCGGGTATTGTTCCAGAATCTGATTCGGTTATTAGAGCAATAAAGGGAAGGGAAGAAACAAAACCATTTATTCAGCTTATTTCTGATCCTAACGATATTTTTTTATACACAGATACGTTTCCAAAAGAAATTCTAGATTTATGGCCTTGCTCCCTTACAGTTATTGTAGCTTGTAAAAATGGGGAGACAACGGCATTTAGATGCCCTGCCGATGAGTGGTTGCGCTCAGTTATTGCCTTAGTAAAGGCTCCTATATATTCCACCAGTGTTAATAGATCTGGAACCCCTCCTTTAACTGATATAAATGTAATACAAAAAGAATTTAATGATGAAGTAGGTATCATTGTAGAGGATGGAAATATGTGTGGAGGCTTGCCTTCTACATTGATAGATATTTCTTCTGGAGAGGTTCGTGTATTACGTCAAGGTGCTATTGTTTTTGCCACGTAACTTGTAAATTTTCTGATAAGAGTTTTTTTTCCCCTTTTAGTTGGCTACCTGTACTACTTGTAGAAAAGGCCCATTCAATCGGTGGTGCGGTTGGGGCAATTTGCAGGGCTTGTTCACGCGGTAGGTGAGGAAAGTAAGATGCATTTGGTTTACTTGTTTGCATCACGGTAATTGAAGAGTCATTTAATGATAACGAAACAGACATTGTAGATCCATTATCAAAAATTACATAGCCACGACCGCCACGCAACAATACAATTTTGTCTACATGTTGTTCCCCTTGCCAAGTTCCTGCAAGTGTTTCCAAAGAGGTAATTTTCTCTTCTGAGGTATCTATGGTTGTAGTTGTTTCAGTTTTACTTTCAGTAGATATGCCATCTTGTACGTTTTGCAATAAAGATGCTAAAACCGCTTTAGATTCTATGAGTATTTTATAATAGTCTGTATATAGCTTTGTGCTTGTAAAAGATTCTTGTGTTTGTAGATGTATAATGTTCAGAACACATAACCAGCCATTTTGTTCTGTAATTTCTGCAAAAAAGATATAATCTGCAGATTCTGACTGACTTGTAGTTATTGAAGTATCGTAGGGTATATTTCGCTTATCTATAATAGCAAAGGTGTTAAAATCAATTAACTGAGTAAAAAATAAATCTTGTGTTAGTTGTATGGTGTCTCCACCAGAACTTGTTGTGGGAGTACCATAAAAATCTAATGTAGGTCGCTGATTCTGTGCAAATACCGAATAGAGGATTGTAATATATACTATCAAACAAACGATACACTTTTTACTCATACTTCTACGCTAACCGTCCAGTTTTTTTCTAAATTCTCGTTCCATGTCCCGCTTTACATCTCGGTCTTGAATACTTGCTCTCTTATCAAACTGTTTTTTACCCTTACAGATTCCTAGGTTTACTTTTAGTCTACCATTTTTTAAATAAAAATCAAGCGGTATGAGCGTAAAGCCTTTTTCTTCTACTTTTCGCTCGAGCTTTTTTATCTCTGCCTTGTGTAAAAGTAGTTTTTTTGGTCTATCGGGATTATGATTAAAAATTGAAGAGTAAACATATTCTGAAATATGAAAACCTTTAAGCCAAACCTCTCCACGTATTATTTCTGCAAATGCATCAGGAAAGGACATGTTGCCGTTTTTTACGGATTTAACCTCGGTTCCTTTTAGTTCTATACCGCATTCAAGAGATTCTTCAATTGTGTAATTAAAACGCGCTTTTTTATTTTGCGCTATTATTTTTTTTCCGTCCATATGTATATCTTATGTTTGTACATTATATGATATCTTATAAAACCACTCAAGCTCTTAAAGGCTACAAAAGAGGCAAAAATGTCATAAAAAATGCAAGTAATGGTAAAATTTAGTATTTAAACTCACTTCCTCCAATAAATTCTCTAATTATTGATTGTCCGGGAACAAATTGAGCAGAAATTGGCGAAAAATTATGTAAAAATCCTAATAAACGAGTTGCCTCAGAATATGCACGTTCTGTTGGCGGTACGCAACGTAATAATGGTTCTGCGTATGTTTTTAGTACAGGTAGTTCATAGTCGAGTGCGGTATTAATCATACTATCTGCATTTCCTTGAAATGGGAAGATATGTAATCTTTCTCCCTTTTGTACATTAGGCCACATACCAATAGTTTCTGTGGCACTCTTACCTCTAAATTGATAATCTCGTACAATGCGGCGAATAAGTCGATTATCGCTTGTAGGAACTCTGTTGTGATCATCTAAATTGAGCTGGGTAAGTGCAGATACATATACCTTATATTTTATGTCGTTCGATATAAGAGGGGTTAGTTTATCATTTAGAGCGTGGATACCTTCAAGGATTAAAATGTCGTTTTTAGCAATTTTAAGAGTTTTGTTTGGCTTATAAAATGCTTTTCCATCTGTAAAGTCATATGATGGAATATTAACCTCTTTACCATCAAATAAATCGATCAAATTATCATTTAGCAATTTTATATTAAGTGCTTCTAAGCATTCATAGTCGTAATTTCCATCTTCGTCTTTTGGCGTTAATTCGCGTCCTATGTAATAGTCATCGAGACTTATTATCTTAGGGTTGTAACCGTTTACCTGTAATTGCATAGCAAGCTTTTTTGACGATGTTGTTTTTCCAGAGCTTGAAGGGCCTGCTATAAGGATAACTTTTACATTCCCTTTTTTTTGAATAGCGTCTGCTGTTTCTGCAAAGCACTTGGCTTGCATGGTTTCGGTAATGTCTACAAATTGTTTAGTCTGCTTTTCGTGTATTATTTGATTAATTGATGCAGCAGATGTAATTCCTATGAGTTTTCCCCAATCTTTATAGCGTTTGTACA
>CAYJNB010000009.1:0-12622 GCA_964371205.1 uncultured Treponemataceae bacterium | reverse complement strand
AAGGGAGTTAGTAAATCTGGTGTATGTGTTTGAGGAAATCGTAATAAAAAACCCTCGCTATACGGTAAAAGCTCAAATATATGTAAAACTCCTGTTGAGCGGGCTAGGGGAGCAAAATAAAGATCTGCAAAATCGTCTAGGGTATTGAGTGTTAGGTAAGAATTACAGTGGTAGTTCAGTTGTTTACGTGTTTCTATTAGATTAAGTTTTTCAAAACACTCTGTTGCCTGCACATATGAATATGTTTTTTGTTCAATGCTTCGATCATTATTAATAATTTCTTGCATTTTAGTGCGTAAACTATCCACATCTTCTGTGGAGATTATGCCATCTTTCTCTAATGTGTAATAATATCCATACCCGAGGCTGTGTCCAACTACAAGTCGTTTGCTCGGAAAAAGAGTATGTGCAGCCGCTGCAAGAACAAAACAAAGCGTACGTCGGTATATTGCAGAGCCTTCGGTTGAATCAATATATACCGGTTCAACACGAGCATCTGTTTTTAATAATTCATTAAGTGAACAAATCTCATTGTTTACGCGCATTGCTATAATTCTTTTTTGCAATTGCTCTGTTATTCCAAGCTGTACACATAAATCATGTACAGGAGTCTGTTCCAAAACTTGTAATTTTTTTTCCGCATCATTGTCCAAAAATGTAATAGTAATCATACTAGTAGTATAACATGTTTTCTAACAAAACGCCTATTTTTTTTGAGATTTTCATATATTTTGATAACGCTATTTGACAATATTTTGAATATCGACTACTATAACTTAATACCACGAATGGAGGGATTTATGCTTACCGGTGACACACAACATCAACTAGTTACATTCCAGCTCGGCGCAGAATTATATGGTGTTGATATAATGGATGTAAAAGAAATTGTACAAGTGCAAGAAATTCGACCCATCCCAAATGCACCTTTCTATGTTGAAGGAATCTTTAATTTGCGTGGCGAAATTATTCCCATCATTAATTTACATAAGCGTTTTCATCTCAGTAAAATAAAGAGAGAAGAAGGCGAAGAAGATATGGAAAATCTCGAAGGTGGTTTTATTATTCTCAGTATAGAGGGTAATAAGATAGCTGTAATTATAGATAAAATAGCACGTGTTATGACAATAAATGCCGATGAGGTACGTCCACCACCACAAATGCTTAGTGGTATTGGTACGGAATATATTCACGGTGTTATCCATCAAGAAAGTTTATATCTGGTTGTACTTGATACACACCGGTTATTTAACTCTAAAGAATTACAAAAGATTATTAGCGTATAATGAAAATACCAGCATATAGTTCAACAATTCGCAGAAAAGAGATGGATGCTGTTTTGTCTTGTATGGTTAGCGAGAAAATAGGTCCTGGAGAAACAAACTCACGGTTATTACGCCAAGTAAAAGAATTTCTTGGTGTAGATGGTGCTTTTGCTGTTCGTAGCCCTGCTATAGCACTTAAGTATGCCTGTTTGGCGCTAGATTTACCTCCACAAAGTGGCATTATGCTTTCTGCTCTCGCTCCCTTTTGGCAATACCAAACAATCGAATCTCTTGGATATAAACCAATTGTGCTCGATGTTGCAGAGCAAACCGCTCTAGTTACGCTTGAGCAAGTGGAAGATGGTATAAAAAACGGCGGTCGTTTGCTTTTATTAAACGAAACATTCGGCCTGATCCCTGATATTGATTCTTATGCAGCCTTAGGCATTCCAATTATCGAAGATATTTCGCAAAGTGTTGGGGGTATCTATAACGAAAAAAGAGTAGGTACTCTTGGTGTTTTTTCTATACTCGGCTTGGAAGCAAACGATCTTGTTACTGCAGGTGGTGGGGCTGTACTACTTGCTCCATTGCGCAGAAATGCTAGTGTTTTAAGAAAACTCGCAGAAGAAGCCCCAAAAACCGATATTTTGCCCGATATTAACTGTGCTCTTGGTTTTATTCAGTTAAAAGAACTGGTAAGAAACGAAACAATCCGAAGAGAAATGTTTGATACCTTTGTTCGTTCAGTATTACAAAGCGGGCATAGAGCTCTAAGTCAGCAAGGAGACTTTGCTACTACGTCTATTTATTCTTTTCCAGTTGTTTTAAAAAGTGGTTTTAAAGAAGTACAAAGCTATGCAAACCGTAAAGATATAGAAGTGTTGCAAGCCTTCGAAAATTCAATAGCCGAAAAATTATACGATACTTTAGACTGTAAAATTGCTAAATCGTTGTTATTACGGTGTGCCCAATTTCCGCTATATCCACGGCTTGGTAAGTCTCAAGTAGAGAAGCTTGCCAAAGTACTGGCGGCATTGCCATAAGAAGGCATCATGACTTTTAAGAAAGCTATTATAATTAAAACGACACATAAAGAAAATGTAGCTCAAGCTGCAAAAGATATTAGTGCTTTTCTAGCATTACAAAATATTTCTTGTGCTGAGTTTGATTATAATGGCCATAACTTCGATTTTTTATTTAGTCCATACGATTTTGCAATTACACTTGGTGGTGATGGAACTGTTCTGTTTGCTGCTCGAGGATGTGCTCCCTACGATATTCCTGTGTTTCCAGTAAACTTTGGAGTATTTGGTTTTATAGCCGGAATACAACAATGTGAATGGAAAGAGCGTCTTTTGGCCTTTTTAGAAGGAAACGAAGAGGTAAAAGAGCGTAGTATGCTTAGTATAAGTGTGTTACGTAAGGATAAACTTGTATATGAGTGTACTGCCTTAAACGATGCAGTTATATCTTCTAAAACTGCTGCACGTATTGTTACACTTGATGTTTTGTATAATCAACACTCATTTGGTCTATTTAAGGCAGATGGTATAATTGCTTCTACACCTACAGGTTCAACTGCTTATTCTGCTGCAGCTGGTGGACCGATAATTGATGCAGAAATGGATGCGTTTGTTTTAAACCCTATTTGTCCTTTCTCTCTTTCGAATAGACCTTTGGTCCTACCACTCTCGGGAGAATTAACTATAAAAGTACTTTATTCGCGTGGGGCAGAAACTGTATTAACCGCTGATGGACAACTCTTGTTTGATTTAGATATAGATGATATTGTTATAATACGACGCGCAGAAAAAAAAGCCTTGCTTGTTGGTTGCGACAGTACAGCCTTCTATGCTGCACTTAAATCAAAACTGCAATGGTCGGGAGGTCCCCTTGTTTGAAGACATAAGTATAACTAATTTTGCTCTTATTGATTCAGTACAACTTGAATTTACTCCAGGGTTTAATATTCTTACAGGGGAAACTGGTGCTGGTAAATCGATACTTATAGGTGCAATTTCATTTTTACTAGGTGGAAAGGGTGGAACAGAAGTACTACGAACTGGTGCAAAAGAAGCAAGTGTGCAAGGTTCAATGTATATTACTCCGCTTCAAACCGAAGCTCGCACTTGGCTCTCTGATCGCGGTATTGAGCTCGAAGATGAGCGGGTTTTACTACGTAGAATTGTAAAAGATACAGGAAAGACAACAGCATGGATTCAAAATGTACAAGTTACGCGTGCTGATTTATCTGATTTTACAGCATTTTTAGTGGATATACACGGACAGCATGAGCATCAATCTTTGTTGAGAACCGCTGAGCACAGAAGATTTTTAGATGCATATGCCTTATTAACAAGCGAAGTAGACTCATTTACGGCCTTATATACAGAATTAGTAGATTTACGTAAAAAGCTTGAATCTCAACAGTCAGAAGATGTGAATCGGCAAGAAAAAATAAATTTACTCTCTTTTTCTATCGAAGAAATAGAGGCTGCTCAACTGAGAGAAAATGAAGAGAAAGAGCTTGCAGTAGAAGAAACAAAGCTTTCTCAATACGAAAAACTTTACGCAGATAGCGAAACAGTAAACGATATGTTGCAAGGGGAAGGCGAAAATATTCTGTCTTTGCTAAAAAAATGCCGTACTGCTGTAGAGCACTGTGCTTCGATGGATGCAAGTTTAGAACCACTTGCTAAGCGCATCGAAAGTGCTTTTTATGAAGTATCGGATGTGGCTGGCGAAATTCGCTCGTATAAACAAGATCTCGTTTTTGATCCCAAGCGCTTAGAAGAAGTACAAGACAGGCTAGCATTAATTTTTAAGCTCAAAAAGAAGTACTGTACCTCGTTACAATCTCCACTCAAAGATGTTATTGAATATGCTGTAAAGGCAAAAGCGCAACTAGAAGAGTTAGAAAATTGGGAGAGTAACAAGGCAGAATTACAAAAAAAGGCAGCTGAACTAGAAAAAACGGTCCTCGAAAAGGCAGCTGTACTCTCAGAAAAAAGAGCGAAAGCTGCTGTTACTATGTCCGAAAAAGTTGAATCTGTTTTGGCAGAACTAGGAATGAAAGGGACTTCTTTCTCTGTTGATTTGGCTGTAAAACAAAATACTGGCGATGTACAAAAATGTGGCCCGTATGGTATAGATAATATTGAATTCTTAATAAGTGCAAACTTGGGTTCCCCATTACGTCCCTTAGCAAAAATTGCTTCTGGAGGAGAAATTTCTCGGGTAATGCTTGCGCTAAAGACTGCACTTGCAAATACAGATACAGTTGCTTCTCTTATCTTTGATGAAATAGATACCGGTATTGGCGGTGAGGTTTCTATTGCAGTCGGCAAGCATCTTAAAAGTTTAGCTAAAAACAAGCAAGTTTTATGTATTTCGCATCTAGCGAGCATAGCAGTATATGCCGATACTCATATTAAGATAGAAAAATCTGTGGCAAACAATAAAACAACTACGCATATAGATGCAATTAGCGGTCAATCCCGAGTAGAAGAAATTGCCAGAATGCTTTCTGGAGATGCTATCAGTGCTCAGTCACTAGAGCATGCAAGATCGCTCCTAGAAAAATATGGAGGATAAGAGTGGCAAGAATCACAGACGAGAATCGTGGAATTTTTAGTACAAAAACTGCACCATATCGAAATCAAATAAAAGAAATTCAAGCTAAAGAAAAAAGTGTACTAGACCTTATAGCAAAAGACCAGACAGGGAATGGCTACAAGAAAATAATGCTCTGCGAAGAAATGATTTTCATTGCAACACTTTATATGAATATAAGTGCATTATCTATGAGAATTCTAGAAACAAAAAACGAGGATTCACTTAACGAAGCACGTAAAGCTTTGTATAAGGCTGTTATTTATCTTGAAGAAATTGTAACAAACTATGTAGATGCACCGTTTTCTGAATATCAAGAGCACCTAAGAGAAATTGCTAATATTCCATTTGACAAGCGTTATTTTATTACTAGAAAACTTGGATTAGCAATATCCTTACTTATAGAAGCATATGGCGAAAATTCAAAATGGAAGTGGGCTTGGGTAGAGCTACAAGGTCGTTTTGCAATAGTGTTAAAAAACATTATGGATATGCAACAAGCTCTAAAAACGTACTTTGATTCTAGGTCTACTGACTACGATAATACCGTTTACTATTTTAGAATGCTCAAACGCCTCTTGTCTCAAGCTGCAGATGGGTACAGAGATCGTTACGAACTATCTACAAAACGCCTCGACGATATGCGGCTAGCTATAAACTATTTAAATGCATCGCGTAGAATATTTATTTTACTCGAAGAGCGAGATAATGCAGAAGAGGCTAAGAAAAAAGCTGCTGTTTGGACTGCAAAAATGGAGTCAGACGAAAAAAAAGCAGGAAAATAATATTTCTACTAAACAAGCAATATAAACACTTTTATAGAAAAGGCAAAAAAAAACTGTTTTGGGTTTCCAAAACAGTTTTTTTGTTTAGCGGCAATGGGACTTGAACCTATGACCTAACGGATATGAGCCGTTTGCTCTACCAACTGAGCTATACCGCCTTAACAAGAAAGAAGATATCATACTAAAAAAAAAAAGTCAATGCCTCTTTACTTTTTCTCTTATTCCGTACTACAATGGGAAGATATGGAGGACACAATGCAGAATATAGGATCCCCTTCTTGTTTTAAAGGACGTTCCTTAGTTAATTTAATTTCATACACACCAGAAGAAATAGAACAACTTTTAGCTTTATCCGAATTAGTAAAGAAACAGTCAAAAGATGGCGAAATACATCAAAGATTTGTCGGTAAGACACTTGCACTTATTTTCGAAAAACGTTCTACAAGAACACGTTGTGCCTTCGAAACAGCTTTTGGAGAAGAGGGTGGGCATCCCGTCTTTTTATCTTCACAAGATATTCAGTTAGGTGCAAAGGAATCAGTTGAAGATACAGCACGTGTTTTAGGAAGAATGTTTTCTGCAATACAATTTCGCGGGTTTTCACAAAAAAATGTTGAAGTATTAGCTCAATATGCAGGAATTCCAGTATACAACGGTTTAACAGATAGTTTTCATCCAACTCAAGCCTTAGCAGATGTATTAACTCTTAAAGAAAACTTTGGAGAAGTAAAAGGGCTTAACTTTGTATACAGCGGAGCTGGGCGTAATAATGTTGCTCGTTCCCTTATGCTTATTTCAGCTAAGCTTGGAATTAACTTTACAGTAATTACGCCAGAAAGCTTATTCCCAGATGAAGAAATACAAGCAATCTGTATGCCATATGCAAAACAATCTGGTTCAAAAATTCAAATTTCTTCAGATTTAGAGCTTGTCAGAGGAGCAGATGCCCTGTATACTGATGTATGGGTTTCTATGGGCGAAGAAGCAATTGCAGATGAGCGTAAAAAATTATTGCGTCCATATCAAGTAAATGACGATCTTATGAGTAAGACCGGAAATAGTAAAAGTATATTTTTACACTGTCTTCCAGCAGTTAAAGACGAAGAAGTTAGTGTATCAGTTATAGAGGGATCTCGCAGCAGAGTGTGGGATCAAGCGGAAAACCGTAAGCACACAATAAAATCTTTGTTGCTTGCAACATTGTGAGGTAAAAAAAATGAAAAAAGCATGTATGTTGGTTTTATTAGTATTGTTTTCAGCCTTATTATTTGGTGAAACCTTAGAAAGTTCGTATTCATATGTTACGTATAATATTTTTAAGATTTTACAAAGCTCAGAAGGCTATGTAATTATGTATCCAAAAGCAGATGCTACTATGGGACAAATATATGTACCTATTGAATGGTTTAAACCAGGCGATAAAAAAGCTTTCTTGCAGGATAAAGTTAAACAACTACCTTCAGTTTTGACTGTATTTTATAAAAATGGTGAATTTTCACATGTTAAAATTGTAGTCCCTACAAATAGAAGCTTACCTATCTGGTCTGTTTTGCCTAACCCAGAGGCGTATAGCTCTAAGTTTAACTTAGAAACATTAACAATAGAGTAAGCGGTAAAAATTGATTACAGATTATAATATTGAACGATTTCTCGCTTTTGTAAATAGTTATGATGCTTTTGTTGTTGCAGGACATAAAGATCCCGATGGAGATTGTTTATCAAGTTCTTTTGTTATCGCTTCTCTCTTAAAACACTTACAAAAAAAGGTTCAGCTTGTTTCTGCTGGACCTTTTAAGCGTGCAGAAATAAAACAGTACGAAAAACTTTTTAAAAAGGAACCAACAGCAAATAGTTGGTTCTCTCCAAATTTGGCTGAGACAGAGAAAGCTGCACTTATTATTGTAGACTGTTCAGAATTGAGCCGCTTGGGTGATTTAGATTCATCATTACGCTCTCTGCCCACATTTATTATTGATCATCATAAAACTTCTGAATGCAACGACGAGGTTTCAATAGTAGATGCAAGTTCTCCTGCTACAGTATATATTATTCAGCAATTATATGAGCACATTGTAGGTGATATTCCTGCAGACATAGCTAAGTTTCTCTTTTTTGGACTTTCGACAGATACAGGTTATTTTAGATTCTTAAACGAAAAAGATGGTGAAGTTTTTCGAGCGGCTGGGCGCTTAATAGACAAGGGTGTTAATCCGCGCGAGGCCTATAACGAAATGACTGGTGGACGCTCATTCTTGAGTAGAAAGCTGCTTGCTGTTTTGCTTGATAGGGCAGAGTTACACTATAACAACAGATTAGTACTTACTTACGAGACCCTAGATGACACAAAAAAACTTGGTTATGAAGGCAGAGATTCAGATGCACTGTATTCTCTCTTACTAGCTGTAGAAAATGTACATGTGGTTGTTATTGTTCGCCAAGAAAGCGACAAAAATTGCACTGTGGGCTTACGCTCTAAGGGTGATATAGATGTGAGTGCAATAGCTGCAAGTTATGGCGGTGGAGGCCACAAAAATGCGGCTGGATTAACTGTCGAGATGAAGCTTGGTAAGTGTATTGATTCAGTTTTGTCAAAATTTTCAGGAATCTTATAAATTCTAAATTTTTTTTATAAAATTGCTATGAGATGTATTTAGATTTTTAATAAATCTAAATACATCTTTTTTTTTACACCTTTTTACACTTACTGTATACAAGCATTAATTGAATTTCCTTAAGTAAAACAAGTAATATTAGATTTAAATTAACTATAAAGTTGGCATAGAAGTTGCTTAGAGAGTCTTTACCTTGTAATAATTTTACTTAACTTATGGAGGCAGCTATGATTACAATGGACGAAATCAGCAAAATGATTGAAAAAGCAGGTACATCTGGAAAGGGGTGTAAAGAAATTGCAGATGCTTTATATGTATTTACGTACTTAAAGCCTTGGTATTTTAACTTACATTTTTTTAATCAGGACATAAAAAGTGAGTTTTTGTTGTCCATGTATGATTTTTTTAAGAAGATTACTCTCTATTACGAAAAAGATAAGAGTGATTTACGAACATATCTAACCTGTGCCTTACATAAAAACTATATTTCTTGGCTTCGCTCGTATACAAAGAAAAAAGTAACAGAAAAAGAAGTCTGCTCGTATTTACAGTCAGAATACCTTGATTCTTATTGTGCAGAGCCAGAAGTTTTATATACGAGTCAACTAGATGATGAAGTAATAGAATTTCATGATCGTATTTGCAGTAAGGGGCTAAAGCGTCTACTAGATTCAAAGTCATTTCTATTATTTGCATTTAAGTCAGCTTACTATTTTTCTAATGCTCATATAAAGAAAATTGCAAAATTTACTGGATATACAGAGGAGCAATTATGGGAATATAAGCATAGAATCGATGCGGAAAATGCACGTGCTATTGGAAAGATAGAAGCTTCTAATCGCACATTGAATTCTGCTTATATTCTTAAAAATCGATATAATATTGAACTTTCGCATCTAGACCCCGATAGTATGCATTACGAAAAGATTAAAAAGCTGTATCAAAAGAAAATTAAGCTTTGGAATACAAAAATACAAAACAGGTATCATTTGAGCATTCCGAATCAGGTTTTATCAAATGTTTTTACAGAAGAGCTTGCTACTGTAACAAATGTAATGTCCTATGCTCGAAAATTACACAGAAAACCTAGAACTGTAGCCAATAGTGCTCGTCTGTGATATGCTTACACCATGAAATTATACGTAGCAACAAACAATGCCCACAAAAAGGGTGAGATGGAAGCCTTGTTTGCTCCTCATTCTGTTCTTATGCCCTCAGATGAGGGTATAGATTGCAATCCAGACGAAACAGGCGATACCTTTATAGCAAACAGTCTTATAAAAGCAGAGGCTTTATGGAATATTGTAAGACAGCCGGTTATTGCAGATGATTCAGGAATTTGTGTTGATGTTCTAGATGGACGACCTGGGATCTATTCTGCGCGATACGCAGATGGAGCTCCAAATCAAAATGAACTGTTAATTGCTGATGTTAACAAAGCGATTGCAGATAAGAGGCTAGAAAATACAAGAGAAAATCGTTCTTGCCGATTCGTATGTGCATTAACACTGTATCTTTCTAAAGACCGCTTTTATACAATACAAGAAGTCTTAGAGGGTAGTATTGTTACATCAATGAACGAGTCTGGTGGTTCAGGCGGATTTGGGTACGACCCTATTTTTTATCTGAGTGAATTAGAAAAAACAGTTGCACAGCTTAGTGTAGAGCAAAAGAATACTATCTCGCATCGTGCAAAAGCATCAGTAACTATGCAAAAGCTCTTTACAGAGGTTTTTGCAGAATAAAAATACACTCATCAATTACCGAAATCAATTGTAAGCCAACACGGTTTGCAATTGATTCTATGGCTTTTTCTGTGTAAAAACTAACATGTGTTTGATCATTTATGTACCACCACTGCAAGAATTGTTTACCTTGCGGTACAGGAACTGTTCTAACTGCAATAAAACCTCCATCTGCAAGTAATCTTGCCATTGTAGAAAAACCTTCAAATGGGTTTTCAAAATGCTCTGCAACTTCAAGGCAAGTAATCAAATCAAACAGTGCTATATTTTTTGAATCTAGTAAATTTAAAGATTCCTTATTAAAAAAAGGGTCCCATCCACTAATTTTTGTTGTTTCTGGTAAGAAATTATTTTTCTTGTATTCGCTCAGTAAAAAAAGAAGGGCAGGGCTTGGACCACTGCCATAATCGAGAATCGACTTTGGTGGATGGTCTAGATATGTAAGCACTGGGTCAATAAAACGTTGTATAAATTTTTTATATCCTTCGTCTCTTATGTCATTGTTATGTAAACTGTATCGATACTCTTGACACCAGGGAAAAATAAAACACTTTTTTAAAACAAATACACCCTTACAATTTGAACACTCAGCGTACGTGCGGCGTTTGTCGCTAAGAAGGTGTATAGATGTACAATCACAGAAAACACAATTCATACAACGAGTATAGTGCTACAATTCCCTACAAGTCAACATGGAAAACACTAAGTAAAAACTTTCTAGGGTAAAAGGCAGTTTCGAGCAGCTCCTCCCAGCTTCAGTTTTTGCTTGCTGTTTCCAGTCAGGTCTGTAAATGCAACTTCTACCAACGAAGTGTAACAAAGTTGAAAAAAAATAAAAAAAATAAAAAAAATTGTAATTTTTTATGTTGTTTTTTTTAAAGGGTGCCGATATTTCTAGTAGGGGAAACCCTAAAAACAGCAAGGATGCTGTTATAACATTTCCACGGAGGAAAAACTATGGTCATCAACCACAATTTGTCAGCATTATTTGCTAATCGTCAGGGGGACATTAACACACGTAATGTTCAATCAGACATTGAAAAACTTTCATCGGGTCAACAAATCAACAGAGCCGGTGATGATGCTTCGGGTCTTGCAGTTTCTGAAAAAATGAACTCACAAATCCGCGGCTTGAACAGAGCTTCACAAAACGCTCAAGATGGCATCAACTTTATTCAAACAACCGAAGGTTATTTGCAAGAAACAACTGATGTTATCCAACGCTTACGTGAACTTGCTATTCAATCTTCTAACGGTATTTACACCGCTGAAGACAGAATGATGATTCAAGTTGAAGTATCACAGCTCGTAGCTGAAGTTGATCGTGTTGCTAGTCAAGCCCAATTTAACGGTTTAAATATGTTGACAGGTCGTTTCGCAGCGCAAGGTGCAGAAAATACTGTAACTTCATCGATGTGGTTCCATATTGGATCAAACATGGATCAACGTGTACAAGCTCACATTGGTACAATGACAGCTTCTGCATTAGGTCTAAAACAATTCAGTACTGGACAAATCATGACTCTTGCAACGCCAGGTGACGCAAACAAATCAATCGGCGTACTAGACGTAGCTTTAAGCAAAATTAACAAGCAACGTGCTGATCTTGGTGCATACCAAAACCGTCTTACAATGACTGTTAAGGGTGTAGACTTAGCTGCAGAAAACCTAACTGCTTCTATGTCTCGTATTCGTGATACAAACATGGCTTCTGCTATGGTTGAATTCACTAAAAACCAAGTTCTTTCACAAGCTTCAACTGCTATGCTTGCGCAAGCTAATGCACAATCACAAAACGTATTGTCATTGCTTAACTAGTAAAATATAATGGAAAAGGGATTGCAAAAATCCTCGTGAGGATGTATATTTAATATATGGCCTCACGCCATTATATTGTTGCCTATTTTAGGGGCACGTCGATCTTTGAAAAATACCCTACATTTAGTATGTAACGGTATGGATAGAAACTGTAGTAGTACAGTCTCTATTCTTGCTGTATGAGACTAAAACGGATAAACGAGGCGTAAAGCGTTTATCTGCTCGGTACATACTCAAGACATTGTCAATGATTGACTTTGTACAAACAATGGAGGGTTATACCATGGTAATTAATCACAATCTTAGTGCGATGTTCGCAAACAGAACACTTGGCAACACCAGTAACAATATTATGACTGATATTGAACAACTTAGTTCTGGTCGTCGCATTAACTCAGCGGGAGACGATGCTTCCGGGCTTGCAGTTTCTGAAAAAATGAACTCACAAGTTCGCGGACTCAATGCAGCTAATAGTAATATACAAAACGCTGTTTCTTTTATTCAAACAACAGAAGGCTATTTGCAATCATCAACAGATATTCTTCAAAGAATAAGAGAACTCTCAATTCAATCTGCGAACGGCATCTATTCTGATCAAGATAGAGCAATGATTCAAGTTGAAGTTTCTCAGCTTGTAGCAGAAGTTGACCGCATCGCAAGTCAAGCCCAATTTAATGGCATGAACATGTTAACTGGTAGTTTTGCAGAAAACTCTGCAACCGGTCGTGTAATGCAATTCCACATTGGTGCAAACATGGATCAAAACGAAAGAGTGTTCATTG
>CAYJNB010000008.1:14367-25496 GCA_964371205.1 uncultured Treponemataceae bacterium | reverse complement strand
AGCAAATGCCATTGTAAAAGAACTTTCTGCTATCGAAGCAGATGTACGAAGCGGCACGCTAATAATCGACACTGAGGCAGAAGACATTCACTCATTTATTGAAGGGGTTCTTACCGACCGACTCGGAGATATTGGACGCAAAGTGCATACAGGAAGAAGTCGTAACGACCAAATTGCTCTCGATGAGCGCCTCTATTTGCGCCATGCTATTCCAGAGTTACAAACACAAGTTCTTTCGCTTATAGACGTATTAGTACATATTGCAGAAAAGCATACTCAAACTCTTATGAGTGGCTATACACACTTACAGCGTGCACAGCCTATTACACTTGCACAACATCTTTGCGCATGGGCAACTATGCTCACACGCGATCATGGACGCTTAGCCGATGCACTCAAACGCATAAACCTCTCGCCCTTAGGAGCTGGAGCACTAGCAGGCAGTGGTTTACCACTTAACCGCGAAATGGTTGCAAAAGAACTCGGCTTTGATGGAGTAACCCCAAATGCACTCGACACCGTTGCCGACCGCGATTACTGTATTGAATTGGTTTCTGCGTTTTCGCTCTTAATGACGCATCTCTCTCGCTTTTGCGAAGAAGTGATTATTTGGGCAACCGAAGAATTTAAGTTTATTGAATTATCCGAAAAATGGTCTACTGGATCAAGTATTATGCCACAAAAGAAAAATCCAGATTTTGCAGAACTTATTCGTGGCCGTACTGGAAAAGTGTATGGCAACTTAATTGCCCTACTTACGATGATGAAGGCATTACCACTTTCGTACAATCGCGATATGCAAGAAGATAAAGAAAGTCTTTTTGCTGCCTACGATACAACACTTTCGTGCGTTAGAATATTTACCTATATGATTGAAACAGTACAATGGAATACTGAACGAATGGAAAAATCCTGCATTGGTGGCTATGCAAATGCAACTGACCTAGCAGACTATTTAGTAAAAAAAGGAATGCCTTTCCGCACTGCACATGGTGTTTCTGCTCAAGCTGTCCGAATCTGTATTGAAAAAGGAATTAACTTAGAAGAGTTATCTTTAGAGGATTTTAAAAAGTGTTCTGATTTAATTAGTGAAGATATCTTTGAGCAATTACAAATAGAAAATTGTGTTTCTGCCCGCACTACTACTGGCGGCCCGAGTCCCAGTCGCGTTAAAGAGCAACTGGAATCTCTAAAGGCCTTTAGCCAACAACTTTCTTAACTATTGCTACTAGTTTTTCGGAAGTAAATGGTTTTACAATCCAACCTGTAGCTCCTGCAGCCTTACCTTCTGCCATCTTTTCTTCTTGACTTTCGGTTGTAAGGGCTATAATAGGAATGAACTTATATGTTGCAGTTTGTCTCAACGCCTTAGTAAACTCAATACCATTCATGTTTGGCATATTAATATCAGTAATAACTAACTGGCACTGATTTGCCTCCGCTTGTTTTAAACCGGCAACACCATCTTCTGCCTCAATTACTTCATAACCCTCTTGTGATAACACAAACGAAATACTCTTCCGGATAGAAACTGAATCGTCAACCACAAGAATTTTCTTAGCCATAATTTGTACTCCTTATTTCTATATTCATTGTAATTTGTAAATACTGTATTTGCAAGTAAAATTTACAATATGCCTATTTTGTTTGTTTTAATACTTCCGCCGCAATTTTTTGTAGAGGAAGTACTACATCTGTCGCACCAGCTTTAATCGCTTCGGCTGGCATTCCAAACACAACACAGGAAGCCTCGTCCTGCGCTATATTAAAAGAACCGGCTTGTTTCATCTCTAACATACCCTTTGCGCCATCATCTCCCATTCCTGTTAATATAACACCAACTGCATTTTTACCCGCATATCGCGAGGCGGAACGAAAAAGAACATCAACAGAAGGACGATGCCTAGAAACAAGAGGACCATCTTTAACTTCTACATAATAACGTGCACCACTTCTTTTTAAAAGAGTATGTTTATTCCCAGGGGCAATTAGAACACGCCCCCGTAATACAGAATCGTTATCTGCAGCCTCTCGCACTTCAACCTTACACAACGAATTAAGCCTATCTGCAAAGGAACGTGTAAAATTTTCTGGCATATGCTGTACTATTACTATACCAGGCGCATCTACCGGTAACATTTGTAAAAAGTCTTTTAGTGCCTCTGTTCCACCTGTACTAGCGCCTACAACACAAATTCGCTCAGTTGTTTCAATAAAACTAGCTCCAGGTCCTTTAGAAAGAACTGCATCTGCAGTTAATTTGGGCGCAATGGTGCGAGTTAAGGCACTTTGAGAAATATCTACTCTTTTTACCTTATGGGTACTCATATATGCCCCACGCACTGCATCAATAACGCGAATTTTTGACTCTTCTAAAAATTGCTTTGTCCCCATTTTTGGTTTAACAATAACATCTACAGCCCCAAACTCCATTGCCTGAAGAGCATTACTTGTTCCATTTTCTGCAACACTTGAACAAATAATTATTGGGATAGGCTTTGTAGACATAACTTGCTTTAAAAATGTAATACCATCCATTCGAGGCATTTCAATATCAAGCGTAATAACATCTGGAGTTATAGTATCGAGTTTTTTTAAAGCAATAACTGGATCAGCAGCAGTCGCAATAACTTCTATATCTTTATCTGAAGTTAAAATCTGTGATAATGTTTCGCGTACAACTGCTGAATCATCAACTATCATTACCTTTATCATAAGATCTCCTATGTCCTAATATATGTAGTTGGAGCAACTACCCTTAAAGGAAGAGAGTTTGTTAGTATTGTTTCTGAGTGTCCCAAAAACAAATACCCGCCTGTTTTTAAATACTTTGTTAGTTTTCTAATCACAGCCTCTTGCGTTGGCTTATCAAAGTATATTAATGCATTTCGACAAAAAATCACGTCATACATGTCTGCCATATTATAATCATCATCCATAAAGTTGAGTCGTTTATAACTAGCATATTTTCTTAGATCAGGTTTAACACGAGCTACTTTCTTATCGGGATTTGAACTTTTAAGAAAGTATTTCTTTTTTAATGCAAGAGGTATTGGCTCAATGGTTGCCATATCGTATACCGCATAATATGCCTTATCTAAGACCTTAGTGGATATATCTGATCCTAAGACAGAGAAAGAAGACAACTCTGGATTTTTCTCCATAAACTCATTAATTACCATAGAAAGAGTGTAAACCTCTTCCCCCGAAGAACAAGCAGCAGACCATACTTTTAAAGTATTTTGCCTTTTAGATAAAAACTCAGGAATAACAACCCTAGTCAAATATTCAAAATGATCCGGCTCTCTAAAAAAGTCAGTTTTATTTGTAGTTAACACATCTATCATTAATACTAATTCTGTTCCCTGTGTATCTTTATTAAACACATAGTCCAAATAGTCTTGGTATGTTGGAATTTGTAAAATACGTAAGCGAGCAGCAAGGCGAGATTGAATCATTAAACGCTTTGTGTCTGGCATTTTAATTCCAACATTAGTTTCTATGTATTGAGAAATAGTCTTAAACTCTTTATCTGTTAACTCTTTAACTGACATTATAACACCTCTTGCGCTACCATTGAGTCGACTTCTCTAATTACATCAGAGAGTTTGAATATATCTAAAATAAGTGCTACAGAACCGTCTCCAAGAATTGTTGCACCAGAAAAACCAGAGTCTTGTTTATACAATTTGCCAAGAGGCTTAATTACTGTTTGATAGTTCCCTATTACTTTATCAATAACTAAACCGATTCTCGAGTCTTGATCGTTTACAATTACAATTTGCTCCACTGAAGGGCGCTTATCTGTAATATCAAAGAACGATCTTAAATTGATATATGGCACAACTTCTCCACGAATATTGATAGAAGAACAAATTCTATCGTTTTCCTCTGGACGGAACTCTAAGCATTCTACAACATTTGAAAGAGGTATAACAAAAGATGTTTCGCCAATTTTAACTAAAATACCTTCGATGATTGCTAATGTTAGCGGTATTTTAAGGGAGAAAACACTTCCCTTGCCAGGAGTAGTTGTAACAGACACCGTGCCACCAAGAGCTGCAATATCTTTTTTTACAACATCCATACCTACGCCGCGGCCAGAAACAGAGGTAACAGAGGCTGCGGTAGAAAATCCGGGTAAAAAGATTAAATCACAAATTTCTTGATCGCTTAATTCAGCATTAGGAGCAATCAGATTTCTCTCGATTGCTTTTTGCATAATGCGTTCCTTGTTCAAGCCTGCGCCATCATCTTCAATGTTAATTAAAACAAAAGCTCCAATGTGTTGTGCTTTTAATTTAATTATTCCTTGCCGAGCCTTGCCAGAAGCAATACGAACATCGGGCATTTCAACACCATGATCAATTGAGTTACGAATTAAGTGAACGAGCGGATCATTCAATTTTTCGATTACCGTTTTATCAAGTTCTGTATCAGCCCCTTCTGTTATTAATTCAATATCTTTCTTGAGCTCACCAGATAAATCTCTAACTAATCTTCTAAAACGAGAGAATATTGTTCCAATTGGCAACATGCGCATATCCATAGTAGTGTCGCGTAGCTCAAGAATTAAACGCTCTCCTTGCTCACAAAGGGTTGAAAAACCAGTATTTTGTAAAACCTGCGATTGTTGTCCTAAGCGTGCATTAAAGGTTACCAATTCTCCAACCAAGTCAATAAGCCTATCCAATTTATCAGAGTTAACCTTAATTGTTTGTGTATTACTTTCTTGTTGCTTTTTCTGACGAACTTCTTTTAAGTGCTGCTGCTCAGCTAAAGCTGCTTCAATTGCATCATGACTAACACCTATCGTTTCATGAAGAATTTCTCCAATAGGTTTTTTCTCACGCATAACTTCATTTATTTCAGTTTCAGTTACAACTCTTTTTTCTATAAGAATCTCACCAAGCTTCTTTTGAGAGTCGTCTTCAATACTGTCTTCTGTAGCTAGTTGTGTAACCTCAACGATACTATCCGAATCCAAGAATATAAAAACATCCTCAATTTCGTTTTTACCTTTTGTGGTTGTTAAAATTATTTCCCATCGTACATAGCATTTTTGATAATCAATTTCTGTTATAGGCGGAATTTTATCTGCAAGTACAGTAACTGAGTAATACGAGGCTAAACCTTCTAGTTCAGATAAAAGACCATTTATATTTGTCCCATTTGAAAAAATTCCAATAGCAGGCATAAATGTTACACGCCAAGTAACTTCTTCTACCTCCAAATCATCGTGACTTTGAGCAGGCTGTGGTTTTTGCTCAACAGTAGAAGAGTCAGCAGCAGAATCACTGCTATTTTGTGCATCGCCTAACGTATTCTGCTGAACATAGAGTTTTATTTCGTTTATTAAATTTTCTGACTCGACCTTTAACTCTGGGCTATATTGGTCGTCCAATAAATTACGAATATGGTCTCTCGTATTTAATGTAATAGATATAAGAGCATTTGCAACCTTAACTCTCCCATTACGAACCTCGTCAAAGGCTGTTTCTATTTCGTGTGTAAATCGAGAAATTTCTTCAAACCCGAACATCGCAGATGAGCCTTTAATTGTGTGCATACTACGGAAAATCGCTTGAATAGTTTCTTCATCAGTTGGGTTATCCTCTAATTCGAGTAGTAAGTCTTCTAATTTATCTAACAAGTCATTTGCTTCATCCAAGAAGACTTCTGTCATTTTATCAGCCATTGTGCACCTCTTGTTTTCTTTGTAATTTCTTCAAATAACTGTTCATCGGTTAAATCGTTTGCTGAGGAAAAGCCAGTAATTGCAAAACATCGTTTTACAGTATCGCTTACCGGTCCCTCAAAAGTAAGAGGAATACCTTTTTGGGTCGCCTCAGAAATAAGTGAATAAAGAAGTTGCAGAATAGAAACATCAAGTTCTTCTAATTGAGAAAAATCTAAAACTATTCCACTCTCTTTTTTGAGTGCTGCAAGCATCTCTTTTTGCAGAGCCTCTGCATTGTAAATTGCCAAATACCCCTGTAATAGTATTTTTACTACTTTTTTTTGCACAAAAACCTCCTAGAAATGGCATATCCTACTTTATTTTTAAGAATACTTGCATTATTATTTTCATTAGGAGCTAAACGTGTTAGACAATAATGAAACAACAAATGCAAACGTATACTTTACGTTCTTACTCGGTGATGTAATGTACGCTGTCGACGTACATTCGGTAAAAGAAGTTCTTACCTATGAACCTATAACCAAAGTGCCACGAACAATTGGATACCTTAAAGGTGTTATGAATGTTCGCGGATCTATTATTTCGGTACTTGATTTTAGAATGCTCTTTGAGCTTCCAGAAACCGAAATAAACCCTAATACCTCCATCATCATCCTCGAAGCAGAAAATGAAGACGAAACATCTCTTTCTTTTGGTTGCGTTGCAGATGCGGTCGAAGGAGTTACTGAACTTGAATTTGTTGATAATCAAACTAAATTACAAGCAGGAACAAGCTCTGCAAACAACCGATTTGTAAAAAAACTCGCTCGCCATGGGGAGCGTTTTGTGCTTATTCTTGACATTGCCGAGGTACTAGTCAGCATTCAAGAGGACTTGGAAAAGCACTCTAAAACCAAGTAATATCGCCAACAGCACTTTCTTTTTTTGAAAGTGTTTTTTGGTAGGCTTTCTCGCGACTTGCTATCGTATCCAAAGCCTGCCCGCGAAGTTGTATACGTTTTAGGTAGACCTTTGCTGTAACCGGATTAAAATAAATTTTTCGTGGCAAAAGTCCACCTATATCGTTTCCAATAATTGGAATGCGCTCTGTTTCTAAATACTGTAAGGCAAAAGAAATATTGTTTTCGCCTGTCTTATTCGTGTCGCATTGCCCACCTGCAAGTACATTTCCGCCACCAAAAACCTTAGCCTGCAACCGTTTACGTGTAGCACCTTTTTTGAGCATGTCGTTGATTAATAATTCGATTGCAAAGTCACCAAAACGTCCAAGCTCAGCTGGGTTAGCCTCGCTCTCATTTCTCGTATTAGAAAAATACGGTAACATAAAATGATTCATTCCTCCGAGACCTACCGAAGGATCAATAAGAACAATACTTATACAAGAACCTAAAACAGTCGCTATAAAAACATCATCAAATGTAGCGTAAAACTCGCCAGGATGAATTGTTACAATATTTTTGTTAAAATGACTGTCAAAGTATTTATTCATTAGGTTTCCTGTTAAAAAAACGTTATATCTCCCGATTCAACGCCCTCTGCCACATCTACACCAGTTAAACTACCTAGTGTATGCTTATCATCAACTATAGTGTATTCTTTTAAGATATCTTTAAATCGATCGTTATGAATAACCCATTCACTCAAACCAAGTTCTGTAAGCAAACTAGGTGTTTTTTTCTCATAAGTATTTGCAATAAAACGTAATTCTTCTTGCACAGTTTTTATTGTTGGAATAAACGTCTCTATATGCTCAATTGTCTTTTCTATGCCATTATAAGTAACAAAAAAATCATCTGAATAAATAACAAAATCTTCGATAATTGATATATATTTTTTATGTAAGTGAGTAAAGCTATCTATTATTTCTTTTTTCTCTTCTTCTAAATCTTTAAACACAATCTTATCTTGGATACCAAGCTCTGTAAAATCTTGAATTTCTGCAGTGCTTTTATCTATAAATTGTTTTAAGTGCTCTTGAGCTTCATACACTTGGTCATTTGTTTTTGCAATTAAGTTTGACATGTATTCAACAGTGGAATGTATACTGCTAATAGCCTCATTGCGTGCAACTTCAATACGTTGTGCAACTGCTACATATTCTAAATTTTCTATAATTGTAAAAAACTCTGTAAACCTATTACGCATTTTTAAGCTAATTGAATGAATTAATGCTGATTGTTTTACAATAAGTTGTTGTGCATTTTGGTAGGTTACAACAAGCTGAGTAAAATCATGTATTTCTTCCGAAACAGTTGTAATGTGCTTTTGTAAATTTTTTGTCGAAGACTCATCAGTAATATACATTTTATTAATTGCACTTTGTCTTTGTTCAATTTCTGACAATATATCTTTAATTTTAGCTTTGTTCTCTTTAAAAGTATCAACACTCAGTTGTAGTTTAGCTATTACTGACTCAAGCATATGAGCACCGGCGCTAGCAAGTTGCTTATTAAAGGTGTATTGATCTAATTTTGTCTCAGCATCACATTTTTCGGCGGGTTCTTCAATAAAATTAATTGTATACAGAATACCATCAATAGATTGTCGTATAATGTCTTGTATTTGAATACATTCCATTGCATTAACTATTGGACCCATTGCCGTTCCTGCAAAATCTATTAAGGCTGGAAGTTCGGTCATCATTTCATTAAGGATAGAAGAAAGAACCTCTCCGGTATTTTTGTTAAATTTTTCACTATCGCTCGAAGCATCACCAGCATTATCTATCATTTTTTTTAAATCTTCAATTCCTGCTTGAACAGCCTGCTCATTTTTCATAAGTGCATCTGCTTCTGCAATTAATTGGTAAGACAGCGTTTTTAGATTAGATGTAATATAAGAAAAAGCTTGCCCTTCTTTTCCCGATTTAATCGAAACAATCATAGCATTTAGAGAAATTATCTCCATCTCCATGCTGCTATCTTTTATTTTATAGACAACTTCGTTCATGTTATTAAAAAAATCCATGCGTGAAGTAAAGCTAGCTAACAAGTCGGCATTTCTCTGATTTAATCGATTTAAAAAAGCTTGATTATGTTTTTGCACTTCGTGCTGAGCTTCAACAACTCTAAACAATTCTTTTTGTGTACGATTTATTTCGTCTAATTCTTTTTGTGTACGCGAATTACTTGCTGTGTTCGAAAAATCTATTTCTTTTATTAATATGGGAAAGGATTCGCTTAAATATAAAAAGTCCTTTGTACTCTCAGTACTAATGTGTTGCAATTTACTTTTTAAATTCTTAATGTTCATAAAAAGCGAATTCTCCTACGTTAATTTACTTTCGTTAGCATAAAATGCCTGCACTATATCCTCAAAACTCTCTTGAGCTTCTTGTAGTTCCGGTTGAACAGAACTTCCAGTCATAAGGACCTTCTGCATTACTGGTTGCAATGCTGCACAAAACGATGTATGGGGATTTATCATAGCCATTGGTTGTCTTTGTGCAATTGATTGCAGTATAAATTCATCATACGGCAAAAAACCAATTAGTTCAATATCTATCGAGAGCTTGTTTTTGCACAAACTACGTAAGCGCAAGCCCATCTCTACATTTTTTGCATCTCTTCCCATATTCATAATAACTCGTGGCTTAAACTTCTGTAATTGTGCATACACTTTTTGAACTGATTCTGGGAACTGTCCTCCAATTACGTCCAAAATTTGCATAAATGAATATTCTTTTCCTTCAAGACGCTTTAGAATACTGTTTTGAAGAATAATACGTTCAGAGCTTTTGGGCGCAAATTGCCGATAACAAAAGCGATACACTGCTGATTTTAAGAAAGAATATGCATTTAAAACTGACGTTATCTCAGGTGTAATTACAATTAAACCATCAAAGGTTGTAAGATAAAAATCAATAATATTATGAGTTGAGCCCCCCCCTAAGTCCAGTATTAAATAATCGCAATCAAGTTTTTTTATCTCACGAATTATTTTTTGTTTCATAAAAAAATCGAGGTTCGCAGTGCCAGGAAACAAACAGTCGCCTGCAATAAAATGAAGATTTGGAATACCTGTTACTTGCACCAAATTTTGCATATCATTTTCAAGACGATATATATAATTGCCAAAGCCTGCCTGATTGTTTTTTAGCCCAAGCATTGTATGTAAATTAGCTCCACCTAAGTCAAGGTCACATAAAATAACACGCTTACATTGCTTAGAGAGCATTGTTGCCAAGTTCAGAGAAACTACACTTTTTCCAACGCCACCCTTTCCCCCGGCTATAGGTATTACAACAGACATAAGCTTATATAACTATAACCCATTAATACTAAAACCGCAAGCACAATAAAAAAAAAGCCTTCATTTGTAACTATGTAAAATGAAGGCTTTTCGCTAGCTGTATACAGTCTATATTTCTACAATAAAAGTTGTACCCAGATCAACATCTGACTTAACTTTAATTTTTCCTGCGTATTTTTTAATTCGATCCATAACCAAAGATAAACCAACTCCTCTTCCTGCATGTTGCGATACTTCATCTGCAGTTGAAAAAGTTGGCGAAAGCATTGCAGATATCAAGGCAGGTTTATTATCAACGGTAATTGAGTCATCCAATAAGCCTAATGACTTGCCTTTTTGCAATATCTTTTCAAAGTCTATTCCGCGTCCGTCATCACTGCAGTACAGCGTATGCCTTCCATTCTCTTCTTTTACTGCTAGAGTAATGGTAGCAAATTCAGTTTTTGCTTTTTCTTTGCGTTCTTCTACTGTTTCAATTCCATGCACACAAGCATTGCGAATTAGTTGTAATACAATATCTTTAACATCGCGCTTTTTATCTTCTAAAACCGTTTCCCATTGTATTTCGCCAGTTTTTAATTCAATAAACTTATTTTCTTCTGCTTTTATTTTATCGATTACATTTAAGATACCCTTAATAAAAATATCTTTACTATTACCAGCAGACTCTCCAGAAGAGAAGCTTGCTATTTTTTTCATAACACCATTTATCATATCAATTTCGAACATTATTTTTTCGATACTAAATGCAAGTGCTATAATATTATCGTATGTAACACCATTAGCTAGATAATCGCTAATTTCTGATTCAATACTATGTAGTTTATCTCCTAAAGACTGTAAGCCGACAAGCAGTGCGTTTGATTTTAATGCATGGATGCCTTGGTAAACTTGTTGCACTGTTATCTCATACGAAGTATCTCCCGATTTTAGAATACCGTTAATGGTATTAAACTCAAACTGGGCATCTGATATAAACTCTGCTAACACTTCAGGAGAAGTATGTACAACCTCGCGAATAACCTTCATCTCATTATCGCGTTCTGTAGCATCCTCTGTAAGCTTGCGTTCAAGTTCTGTTTCTTTAGTTATGTCTTTTACCGTACCAAGAATTACATCTTCACCATGCTTTTTGATCTTTGTCAGAGTAACAGACAAGTGTTTTTCACCCTCTTTT
>CAYJNB010000008.1:0-14357 GCA_964371205.1 uncultured Treponemataceae bacterium | reverse complement strand
CTTGAACGTTGTTTTATATAGAGGGTTGATACTTTCTAGCATAGTAGTATCTGCTGTTACAAATAACAAATGTAAATAATCGTATAGGATTTCTATCTCTTTGCTTGTTAGACTCTCTTTAAAGAGAGCAATAAAATCTGCATCCACAAGATTTTCTGTCTCAAAAATTTCGGTTAATTGCTTTGAGTGCAGAGGCTCAAGTGTAAAGCGCGAGTTCATAAGGAATACACCTAAGTCAATATTATCTCTCATAGCATTTAACTCATCTGTTTCGTCTTGTAACAGCAGAGTTATTTCTTGGGCAACATTGGTAACCGCTTCTGTTCGGGAGCCAGCTAGCATAGTCATCAAGTGAATTAATACATAAACACCTATAACTCTTGAGCTTTCAGCAATCGCATATGTATCGGTAAAATAAAAGGAGAATACTAATACAGCAATTACTCCCGTAAAGAATATATGCCCAAATTTTACACTCAACAAATACATAGATACAACAGGCAATAGAAAAATCCACAATGGTGATACGATTCCTGTTGGAGCGGCAATTACCATATAACAAGAAAAAACAAAGTAAAGAAATATTGTAAAAAATGCAGGTATAAATAAGTTTATTTTTGTCCTTGCTAGAATTGCAAGAAATAAAATGACACCAAAAAAAGCCAAGTCAATATATACCATAATGGAATTAACATTCTGCAGTACCATGTTAATTATAGCATATGATAATAAACCAGCCATTCCAGCAAATACTAAACTGTTAAATATAATATACTTTGTTGCCAATGCTGTTTGCCGTATGTCTCGATCATCAATCTGGGTAAATTTACCCGAAGTACCTACATTTAAAAAGAAGGCCTTTAGTTTATTCATATTAGTCGTTTCCTTTTAGTACAACCGAAAGAACAAAGTTGTATGTATTGTTTGCAACAAAGGGAATACAGACTGCACGTAAATTCTTAATAGGCCATATTGTTTCATGGTTTTCACCAGTTATAATGGTTGGGAGAGATATTTTCAATTTATACACTTCTTCTAATTCTTTTTTTACATTACCTGCAATAATGTTAACAATTTCTCCTACCGCATCAACTACAATACCATCGAGAGAATTATGTTCTTCTTCTGCAAGTGTTGCTGTAATAAAGCATGCAAAATCCTGCTTCATAGAAAGAGAAACAGCTCCTTCTGCTTCGCCACTTAAACCAATAACACCCGAGATATCCCATAAAAAAGGCTCGTTTCTATCAATAAAATATGGGACCTGAGGTTCTGGCTTAAATCCAAGAAAGTCATTAAAAACCTTAATACATGTATCAATAAAAGGCTGTACGTATTGTTCCATAATATTCCCCTTTGTTAATTCCGACCATAATTGTACCATAGAATACAATTATTTTTCAAGAAGTTTTGCTTTTCTATGTTGAATCGGATAAATCTGCATGCAGCTCATCAAAGAATTTTTTATTCGCGTTTTGATCATCACCAAGGGAGTTAGTAAAGTCAACAACATATCCAACATGATGCTCACCATAAGGCCTATTTGCCCGTGTAAATGCTTGCAATAAGGAATAATCATTAATTTCTCTACCAATGTATACTTTTTTTAACCGCGGTATATTAAATCCGGCTAAAATCATATCATACGTAACAAGAAAATCCAGTTTTCCTTGCACAAAATACGACCTCAGTTTTTTTCGCGATTCAGCAGTACCTACATCTTCTAATAAGAGAGCTGTAGTAAAGTCTATATCTTGCATTTCTTCAAATAGCAAGTGAGCTTGTTCTACCGATTGGCAAATAATAATTGCACCTATAGTATCATCATGCAAATGTTTTTTTGACTTTGTAAAATCTTTTAAAATAAAACCTAATAATTTTAATAAATACTCACGTGAGTTAGTAGACTCATCTCTTTGGTGCGCAAGTTTTGTTCTTTTATACTGCAAATCTAAGGTATAACCATCTAGAATAGAATCAGTATACGTATATTGATGAATATACTCTCCAAAAACCTCACGTGGTTCGTACATTTTTTTTCGAATGTATGTATTTTTTTTATCAAATGCATAGCCCTTAAGAGGAGTACCTGTAAGAGTAATTGCTATTGCATTTGTTTCAAAGTCTAATAAAGTTTTTAAAAAAGAACCAGAAGGAATATAACTGCGCTGTACTTCATCCAAGAAGTAAAAATGCTGCACATTTTTCTTAGACCCAATGTTTTCTAAACACAGTTCATTCGAAAAGTTTTGAATGTTCACCACAACAACAGAAGATATCCCAATACTAGCTGTGGAGTAGCGCGAACTTATTCGCTTTTCTAATTCTTCGTTACACGAAACCTCTTCTACATACAGTCCATGACTTCTAAAACTAAACGAAACCTGTTGAGCAAGGGCCGTTCGATCCACTACGTAATAGAATTGAACAGCAACTCCTCTTTCTTTAAAGAAATCACTAAAATACCTAATGGCAAATGATGCAAGTGTTGTTTTTCCACTTCCAGGAGAATGAAGAATAACTCCTCTTCTTCTGTTTTTCTCTAAATTTTCTGCAATCGCCTTTGTTGCAAATAGTTGTGGATATCTCATAATATATTTTTTTAATGCAACATATTTATCTCCAAAAGGCTTTTCGGCAAAGAGAAATCCATATTTTAAGAAGAAAACAATTCTCTCTTTTGAAAACAACGAGGTAAGTATTTTATTTGTAGGCGTCAGAGGATACAAATTCTTAAGATACTCACTTGATTTTATTAACGAGGTACAACTTTGATCTGCAAGAATATACTTTTCTATTTGAGGCTGTATTCTAGGAAGTGCCGAAAGCAATACTAAATCTTCTTCAACAAGACGATTAAAACATAGCTTTTTATAGGATGTTGTTGCATAATATGCCCCTTTTAGCGATTTCTTTTTGCGGTTACCATAATCTTCATTATTAGAAAACACTAAAAATTGCGTTAGATTTACAAAGCACCGTAAAGACTCACTACTACCCTTTTCCTGCATACGCTCAAATTCTTCGTGAGTATGTTGAATTTCAGCCTTATGTAACAGGCGAATAAAGCCCAGAGGAATACCATTTACAACTACATTAATATCTGCACAAAAACTATCGTGCTTATTCTTGCATTCTAAATTGGCAACTACTTGATATGTATTTAAACTTCCACCAGGAGTTTCTAAGTCAATGAGTTTTAAACCTCTACACCCGTTAACAAGAAGGGAATAAAATTCGCGTCCCAAATCATCTGCTCTTAAAATTTCACTAAGATCATCAACGAGATTTTGCGTTTCTTCTTCAGTGAGTATAATAGCATTAATTCTGTTAATTGCCTTACAAAGAGTAGGAATATGAATATTTGTTGCAAGATCTAATCCAGCATCAGAAAAATCCTTTAAAGACACGTACTCATAACCCAAGCGGGTAAAGTGTAGTAACGAAGGGATTTTAAGCTTGGCATTTTTACTTGCAGTGTTAGTCAGCATATGCTCTCCTAAATTTGCCATACCGATGAGATTATACATACTGTACAATCTCTAACTAACCTTGCCTAACTTAATTATAGGACCATAAGTTAATAAACGCAAGGAAAATCGTATAAATCGATAAAAAATTATAAATTTAACTTTTCTGCAAAAGTCTCATTAAAAAAGGTCTAAAACTATGATACTTGTAACAAATAAACCTTTTGACTATAATAGATTTTATAAAATATATTTTTAGAACTATGCAATAGTAGGTTTATTATTAGGAGAAGTTATGAACGCAGCATTACAAGCGTTAAAAGACCGAGGTTTTTTTCAACAGTGTACAAACGTAGAAGGGCTTTCTGAGCTTATGGATAAGGGGCCTGTTACTTTTTATGTAGGTACAGACCCAACAGCAGGAAGTTTACATATCGGACATCTTGTGCCTCAATTTGCCTTGCGCCATTTAAGAAATGCAGGCCACATAGGTATTGCACTCGTTGGCGGCGGTACAGGTAGAATTGGAGACCCTTCGGGAAAAACAGAAATGCGCAAAATGCTCAACTATGATGAACTTGATGCAAATGTGGAAAAAATTATAAAGCAACTAGATAAATTTGTTGGATTTGATGGAAAAACAGCCTTTGCAGATAACAATAAATTTTGGCTCGCAGATTTAAATTATATCGACTTTTTGCGTGATATTGGCTCATGCTTTTCGGTAAACAGAATGCTCACCTTTGAAGCTTATAAAAAAAGAATGGAAACAGGTTTGTCATTCCTTGAATTTAACTATCAACTTTTACAAAGTTACGACTTTTTAATGCTCAACGAGCGCCACAACTGCGCCCTGCAAATTGGTGGAGATGATCAATGGGGAAATATTGTAGCAGGGGTTGACCTTATTCGTCGAAAGACAAGCAAAGAAGTTTTTGGACTAACGTTTCCACTTATTACTCGCAGCGATGGTAAAAAAATGGGAAAAAGCGAAAAAGGCGCTTTATTCTTAGATTCGACTATTACCCCTGTTTTTGAATTTTTCCAATACTGGAGAAATGTTGCTGATGCAGATGTAAAGAAATTTATGCTTTTATTTACTTTCTTAGAAATTGAAGAAATCAATTCTATTTGCGATGGAGATATTAATATTGCAAAAGAAAGACTTGCTTATGAAGTAACTAAAGAAATCCACGGAAAAGAAGAAGCAGATACAGCACGCGAAAGCGCAAAGGCTGCCTTTGGTGGAGGAGATCGCTCGTTAATGCAAGCAGCCGAGATAGAAAAATCTAAGCTTAGTGGAGAACTCTTTTTTACAGACTTGCTCTTTGACACTGGCCTTGTTGCCTCAAAAAGCGATGCACGCCGTCTTATTCAACAAGGTGGTGCATACTTTACCGGTAAGTCTGGCGAAGAGACCGCTGTTACTGATCCAAAAGCGGTGTTAACTGAATCAGACTTGGATAATTCAGAAATAATTTTACGTGCAGGCAAGAAAAAAATTATTAGAGTAGTTTTTAAATAATTAAAAACAAGTATTTATAGTAAAAAAGCATCGATAAGTGTAACTATCGGTGCTTTTTTTTGTACTATACAGATTTTGCTACATTCCAATCATATCAAAAATTTCAAACGATACAGTTACCTTATATTCGCTCTGGGGTTTTGTGTATTTTATTAATACTGATTTTTTTGTTTGACTGTAATACCAACCCTCATTTGCAGCTTCAAAAGCAGTACGATTTAGGAAGTGCTGAAGTTTTTTGTCGCTAATCATTACCCAAAATGGTGCTTTTTCTTTTGCTATCATCTCTAGCATAATGTTCTTAACAGAATCCGTATAAGATCCTTCTGTAGAAAATGAAACAGTTGTAACTTCACCCGCTTTAACACTTATTTTTGTTTTAGCAAAATGACCTTGTTCAAACTTATTAGACACGCCATCATCATCATACATAACAAAGCTTTGTATACCGCTTGGAGCTATAAGTACATGCAGTCCTTCCACTGAATCATTTTGCATAGACATAAGCTGGTTTGTTGCCATTGGAATAATTGCTCCCTCGCGGATAAAAAGAGGGACTGAAGAAATATCGACTGCAACTTCAATTTCTTGCCCACCTTCGTAGCAATCAAAGGTAGTAAAATCGTACCATTTTACCCCTTTAGGAAGATACACCTTACGAGTACTGACACCTTTTTCGAGAACATTAGCTACTAGCAAATCCTTACCAAATAGATAGGTCTCCCCTTCTTCCCAGCAACGCTCATCATCTTGGAATTCATATACTAAGGCTCTCATAATAGGAGAGGCATTTAGTGTAGATTCATACAGAGCTGAATATAAATACGGAAGCATCCTATAACGGAACAAAATTGCATCTCGTATATATTTTGTAGCATTTTTATACATCCACGGCTCAGTTACAGTATTATCTGTATTTGTTGAGTGAATAGAAAAACGAGCCTGAAAGATACCCTGCTGAACCCATCGTATAAACAATTCCTCATCTGGGGCAGGCCCGTAAAAACCACCAATATCCGAACCTTCGTTTGGACAACCAGAAAGCCCCATTCCGAGAATAGTTGCAATATTATATTTTAAAGACTTCCACGATGTTGAGTTATCACCACACCATGTTTGGGCATATTTTTGAATCCCTGCACTACCACTGCGGCAAACAATGTATGGGCGGGCATCTTTATTATGCTCTTTAACTGCTTCAAAAGCTAACTTACACATTAGGGTTGCCATAATTGGCTTTAGCTGCCCAATTGTCCCTTTTGAACCATCAAAATTACAAACAGCATCTTTATCTAGGAGACTATCGTATTCACAGTTATCATTCCAAATAGAATCTGTTCCAATCTTTATAACATTTTCGGTTAAGTATTCTTTCCACAATTTTCGAGCGTTTGGATTTGTAAAGTCCCAAAAAGCACCGTCTCCACCCCACCACTTACCAACACTGTAGGTAGATTCATCTTTAGAATGTTTTACAAAAACATCCTGCTTAACAAACTGAGAGAACCAAGGGTGGCAAAGTAAAATACCAGGTTTTACATTAGGAACACATTGTGCGCCTTTTTTATTCATTTGAGCAAAAAAATCTTTTGGCTTCTTAAACCGAACGGTATTCCAAGTAAAGACACAGCGTTTAGCGTTGTGCGTAGTATAACCAGACGAAAGGTGGAACCCGTCTATCGGAAAGCCTTCTTTTTTGACCGTATCTATAAACGAAAGACACGCATCGTCGCTATCTTTTTCGAGTTCGGGGTAGAACATAGACGAGCCTTGATATCCAAGAGCTCTTTTAGGAAGTAGTAAAGGTAGGCCTGTTAACAGGGTATAGTTCTCTATAACATGTTTTATTGTATTGCCGCCAATAAGAAATAAATCTATATCGCCTCCATCGGCTTGCCATGTAGAGTAATACGGCCAATAATTGCTTTTTTCGCGACCCATATTAAATGTTGATTCAAAAAAGTTATGATAAAATAATCCAACTGCTTTTTTTGAATTTGCATTGAGTTTTATATAAAAAGGAATATGTTTGTACAACGAATCAATATCTACAGGATCATAACCCATAGCATCCTTTGCCGAAAGCTTCATACAGTGCTGAGCCTTGTTGAGCTCTCCTGGTTTCTCTCCAAAACCATAAAAACAGTCATCGTAGTCTATTTTACTATAGTGATTTACTCTCCTGTTTGAATCTAAGGTATAAGGATTTCCCGGAACATCACTATAAAGCAAAGAACCCTCAAAATCAAAAAGCTCAAAACAAATAGGATTTTTTGTAAGAACAAGCTTTAGTTTTTTTGTCGAAAAGGTAATAGCATTCTCTGATTCTTCAACATCTGGACTAACTGCTTCTACACGAGTTCTTTCTTTAAGAAATAGTGAATCAAGCCTGTCTTCCCATGCTGTTGTTGAAAGGATATATGACTCTTCTGCAAATAGTTTATCAAACGATACTCTAACGCGTACTATTTCGTCAGTTACAAACCATACTCTTATATCATTACAATTAGTATGTATAACATAAAAACTATCGTTCTTTGTTAGCCCTGTTACCTGTGTGCAAATATCCATATTGATTTCCTACCTTTATTTGCAAAATTATAGTAGTAGCTAGATTAGCTGTCAAGAGAAAGATACAAAGCTCTTTGGCAATTTTTTTTATCCTAGGGAGCTTCTATTACAGCAGGAAAACTAACATCTCCTATCTGTTTTGCAAGAGAGCCAAAATAGGTAAAACGATCCTCAAACTGATTAATAAAATCAAAAATATCGTTAGTTTGCAGTCCATCATCAAAAGAAAAATACAGTGTCCAATACAGATAGTCTCTCATGTATAGTTCTACATTTCGCAATTCTACTCGAGTAGAATACACCTTTTTCTCTGCATTATACATAATACCTGCAACATCAGTTTCTACCCACTCATTTCCGTACGATATAATCGAATAGGCAGCCCAAAGAGAAATATTCGTATTGCGCAAATTGTATTCCCCATATAGATTGGGCTGGCTCTTAACAATATTTCCAATATCTCGCATTTTCTCTGGACCTGTTTTTAATAATGCAAAGGGTTCATTTGACCACAAAAAAAGAGAGGTATAAACCAGTACTATAAGTATAAAAATGTTTTTACAAACAGGTTTTTTCATGCTTATATTATAAGAACTTAGCAGAATAAAGAAAAGACTTTTTAAAAAATTATTGTGCATTTTTTATTTTTATGCTAAACTGCTAACATGTCTTTAGCTTCTACAGCATATACCGTTCTTAGGTTATATGCTTCAAAAAAAGCCAGCTCTACGGTGAGTCTGGGTGATTTTATGTCTTATATCTCAAAATATGCACAACGATTTGTTGAAGAGCAACCCGAACTCTCGCCATTTTTACAAAATACGGTAAGTGCAGTTAATCAGTCTGTGGAAGAGCTTCTTGCTGAACAAAAGATTCTTTTACGCGGCGAGGCCGATAAAAAGACAATTATTGTAACTTCGTTTTATAGAGATATTCTCATTGTACGTTACAAGGAAATAAGTGCAAACCCTGCTGTGCATTTCCCAACTCGCGGCGATATGCCAAAAGACTTTCCAAATGAATTACTACTTAACAAAGAGGCAACTGAACTCTTATATGATTTTTTTGATCGAAAACCCCGCCCAGAAGGTGTTAGCGAAAATATAATTTACTCTTTAAGCTTTAACAAGCCAGTAGAGGGTATGCTTATACCTGATGGCCTTTCTCCAGAGCTATTACTCGACCTTGCTATTTCCAAGGTTAAAAGGTTAATGAGTAAGTCTGGACAATACGACTACTACCTCAAAAAAATGATTGCAGTAAACACAGGGAAAGAAATATCTGCTAAATCGTTTTTTAGTCAGTTTGTTAGCCAAACCTCTACTGCTGTTCATAATATCAAGCAAGGTGGAGATTCTTATTACTACTGGAATCAATTACTCACCTTTATAAATAACGATATAGAAAAGATTCAAGATAAGCTACAGGATGATGTAAGCGTATTACAATCTCTCTGCTTGATAGAAATTTGTGCTGCATATTACAAATCAAAATCACAAGCTTCTCTTCAAAAAGAAACAGCCCTTAAAAATCTTGATTTATCGATGGCAAAACCACCCTTTCGGTATACCTATGATGATATCACTAGATTTGTTGACTCACGTGGTATTCCCTTGCTAGGACAATTTGAAGCAGATGATTTATCCGAATATTTAAAAACCAAAACAACAACTTCTAGTGAAAATAAATTACCAGAAATACTTATATTTAAGATTGAAGACGGTACTCGATATTATATATTAAAATCAAAGGTTATCCCGCTGCTTATATCTCTCTTTTCTTCTATGCGCGATGTTTTGCGAAAGAATATTACAGGAGACTGGTTCGAGAAATTACAAGATTTTCAAACAGAACCTGCAATGCATGAGCAACCAGCTTTTGAAGTAAAACTACAAGATGAGGTTCGTAGAGAATCACAAATAATGCATGCCCTGCTTACTTCGAGTTTTTTGCCAGTTGTGTATCAAGAGGCAAAAGATGTACAAGACAAAACCTCCAGCTATAAACTATTTTCGGATAGAAACGACCTTTTGCCATACAGTGAACTATTTATTATTTCTCGTTCGGCATTGTTAACTGACGCAAAAATTCTTCTACCGATTTGGTACACTGTGCCAATTTTATCATTTATTTTCCGTCTCTTTTTAGGAAGAAAAGAAAATCCTAAAAAATCTAAAAAAGGATCTCGCGTACAAGCTAAAGACGAGGGCTCTATAACACTTGGCGCACAAGCCGCAAGTACCGAAAAAACAAAAAAAGCTCAACAAGTTGAACTAAAAAAAGCTGCAGAAAATGTAATTAAAAAAATTGTTCCATCTTCTTCCTCACTGAGTAATGAACTTGCAAAATCTATGCACGAATGGAATCGAATGCTCAACAAGACAGCAAAAGATAACTTAACAGAAGATGTAAATTCTCTAATCAGAGATTATGTACGAAAATCTTCTCATAAACTAAAGGCATCGACACTAACCCTGGATGCAATTTCTGATCTTGCAGAAACACTTGCTAGAAGTTCATCACTTACTAAAATTCAAGAAACTGCAAGCTTAACGCATTATATAAAACTGTATATCTTACAATTATTAAAATAATATTAAGTTTTGTGCTCTTATTAGCAAATAAAAAACTGTAAAACAACAAAAAAATCTCTTTTTTTTATAAAAATGTTACGATTTTAGTAAGTCGCATACTATATATATAGTATGCGCAGTATGCAGTATCTTTGCTTTATGCTTTAAGGAGAGCAGTATGCAACAACTAAATTCACTCATCATTGAAGGTAACGTAGTTAGAGACCCTGAACTCAGAGAAACACCAAAAGGAACCTCTGTATGCAATTTCTCGCTTGCTTCAAACCGCAGTTATAAAGCAGGCACCTCTTACGAAAAAGAAGTTTCTTTCTTTTCCGTCGAGGCATGGGGAAAAATGGCCGACATCGCAGCTCAAAACTGCCCAAAAGGACGCGGAGTTCGTGTAGTTGGTAGGCTTAAACAAGGCAGATGGACCGGCTCGGATGGAAAAAACTATTCTCGTGTATTCATAGTTGCAGAACACATTGAATACAAACCAATTTTTAACCGCACGGATGCATCGATTGCAGCATCACAAGATGCTACCTATGCAGAGGAACCTGCAGAGGCAGTACCTGTATTCTAGCACATTAAGTTTAATGCAAGTCTAGCTTACGTCAAGCTGCTAGCGAGCACCATCGCGTTCGGGAATGTAAAAACCCTTTTTCCAGTTAAAACGGTTTGTTTCCGGTAGTGGTTTTCCGGTATACGCGGAAGAAATAATTTGCTTAAAATCCGACTTTCTAACCATTGTTTTGGATAAGTCTATTAAGATTCTGTTAAAACGCAGACTGCGCAATTTCTTTGCTCTATCCAAAACAGAAAAGGGAGCTTCGGGCATAACAAAGGAACCGTCCGGTGTAGAAAGAGATTTAAACACAAGATTTTCTTTGTCAGAAAAATACACAAAGTCGTAGTTTTCTGGCAAGGGAAAACGCATTCTAAATAAGGCAGGATATGCAAACAGTGTTAATAAAACACGATCGCGAACCTTTGGATCGAATGTTTCTTCAATGTTTTTTTGAGATGTTTCTAAAGGAACAATAAAGGCTGGAATATCTTGATTTTCGAGCCACGAAACTGCCCACCTATTAAAGGTATATAAGTAAGGTCCTGCAATGAGCGAAACTTTCTTATTTTTTAACATAGAAATATGTGCAGGATTATTTACTATCCATGTTTTAAAACCTTCATCTACCAAAAAATCAATTGTTTCTGATAAGTCTTCTTCTATAGCCTGTGGACAAAATGGATCAAGCGAAATAATTACGCTTTTTTTAGAAAAGGGTAATGACTCCCGGTTAAAAAGAGATGCCTTAGAAGTACTGTTCAACTCTAAAATAGTACGAATTGGTTGTTCACCCTGAATAGCATACATATCTTTTACCGTAGAAACTTGCACATAGATGCCTTCTGGAAAAAACGAGAGTTCATCTTTTTTTACTGGTGTAATATCTAGAACGGGTAAGCGTTTTCCTCCTGGGTGCTTTTTATAAGGAGCTAAATCCTTAGGAAGCACGCGGTTATAACGTTTTGAGGTAGCTTTAATTTGCAAGAGATATACAGAGTCTCCAGTTGCAAATCCGCGAGGAATATCTATCCAATAGCCTTTTTCGTCTACATAGACTTCTTTAATCTTGTGGCTCTCTCTTCCTGTATCATTGCTCTTATGTAAGCGGATTGAATCGCCTTCTTCTGGGTCATAGGAACCACCTTGAAGAGTTGCCATTCCGCTGCGGACACTTTTTATAGTTCCAAGGAAAATACCAGTTCCACCTGCTTGATCGGGTTTTAGAACCCCTTCTGCAGAATTGCCATCGAAAAGAAATGTTGTTTTTGAGCGAGAAAAGTCTGAAGAAAGCAAGCGCTTTGCTGTTGCCATAGCACCTTTGCGATCTTCTTCCCAGTTATCGAGCAAATAGCGGTAGGCCGAAACAACACTACCCACATATTCTGCACTCTTCATACGCCCTTCGATTTTAAACGAATCTACCCCCGCTTGTACTAAATCAGGGATTCGCTCCATAAGCTGTAAATCGTGTGGAGAGAAAAAATAACCATGCTTTTGTTGAACACTTCCTTCTGCCGTATAATAGCGTCTACATGCTTGAGTACACATACCACGATTTGCAGACTTACCACCTAAGAAGCTCGAAAAAAGACATAGGCCCGACTCACTTACACACAGAGCCCCGTGTACAAAAACTTCTATCTCTGAGTTAGTATTTTCTTTTATTGCACGAATTTCGTCTAAACTAAGTTCACGCGAAAGCACAACACGACTTACGCCTTCTTTACTTAAAAGGTTTACCGCACGAGAAGAGGCAATATTCATTTGTGTTGATGCATGAACACGTAGTTTTGGAAAGAACTCCTGAACCATACGAACAATACCTAAATCTTGTACTATTATGCCATCTGGTCCAATATCTTGCAAATATTCTAAGAATCGGTACATACGCTCTGTTTCAGTTTCTTCCATAACCGTATTTACCGTAACAAAAATCTTCTTTTTTCTGCGGTGAACTGCTTCTACTGCAGCTTCAAATTGATTCCAAGCAAAGTTACTTGTTCGTAAACGGGCATTAAAGCTCTTAAGCCCCATATAAATTGCATCTGCTCCTTCTGCAATAGCCGCTTCGAGCGCTTCGATATTTCCTGCAGGAGCTAATAATTCAGCCATATTTTTCCTTATAATTAGAGGTGAACGACCTTACGTAAAACGTAAAACCACACTACCCTAAATATAGCCAAAAATTAAGAGTTTGACAATGACTGTGCAGGCTATCGTAATTTACTTCATGGAATGTACGGCACAGTAGAGTTTTCTTCTCCTGGACTTGCATTACTTGTCGCTACCACTATCCAATCATCTTTTGAAGCAATACTTGCTTCTTGCAAATTGCCTTGACGACTAATTGTTCGAGTTACTGTAGTATTCTCACTTTTAACCGCATGCTCAATCTCCCAACCTCCAAGCCACACGCCCTGCTCAAAAATATGTTGAGCGGACTGCGCATTACTATCCTTGTTCCACTGTTCGTACTTTGAATCAATAAGTGGAAGAGCATCAAGGATTTTTCCGTTTTTTCTTTCTGATAAAATGATTACTGTATTTTTTGGAAGCATCGATTCGGTTGCATTTATCCAAAAATCCCATGCATTTAGATGAGCATCAGTACCCTCCGATTCATCTTTAGAAACGAGTTCATCGACAGAACTTTCTTCAAAATTGCGTAAATGTAAAACAATATAATCCCCTTTCTGTACTTCTACAGCAGGAAAATAGTAGCGGTTTTCTTCTCCATCACTTGAATTAAAAAGGGTAACTCCTGCAAGGTTCCCAGCCGTTTGTGCATACAGCTCAATAAACTCAACATTGTACTTAATATGACCAGCTGAATTCTTATACGTACTGTATTCGGTACGAATCTCGCTTAGCACAAGATGCGGCACTCGAGTATTAAAACCAGCAAACTCTGCGACAAACGATAGTGTATTTCCGTTATGATCTACAACCGACCCATGCAAAGAATGCATTTTTCCAATCTCTTGTGCTTGTGAGAGTTGTACTCTAACTTTCTTTGTTTCTTCCTCAACAAAGAAAGCCTCTTTTGCCTCCTCTCCTGCAATGCCAGAGTGCATACTAAGTGGACTTATTGGTTTACTAAAACTAAGCATAAGTTCGGTGCTACTCATATTTTCTACCAGTAACAATTTAGGGGGAATAAAATCGCCAGAGAAAAATGTAGGCCCCGCACTATTTATCTTGCATGAGCAAATAAACACGGCTAAGAAATAGAATATGGTGAATGTTTTTTTCATACAGACTCCTTAATAAAATAGTGTACATATTATATATAGTAAATGACTTTCAAAAAATTGGACATTCTTAAGAAAAACAGATAAAAAAAATGCAAAAAAAATCATTGTAGGAATGTGCAAAAACTTTTTTTTTTGATACAGTAGAAAACATGTCAAATATAAAAACACTGCATTTATTAAAGAATCTCTACTATTCATCGTCGGTACCGGAATCGCACGAGTCATTGAGAGTATTTATAAGCACCGTTACAAAAGATGATTATAACGAAAAACCAAGCGCATTTTTAAAAGACGAGCAATTTTGTGGCTATGCCTTTATTCCGGAAAACGAAGAAACACTCGACGATAAAACCGATGTTACCATTCTAAAGCAAGATAAATACATGTTTTTGC
>CAYJNB010000007.1:18065-25563 GCA_964371205.1 uncultured Treponemataceae bacterium | reverse complement strand
AAAAAAGACATGACTTCTAAAGAAGCTGTTATTGCTAATAAAACAGACGTTGTAATTACAAATGTTGCAAACGATCCTGCTGCAATCGGTTATATTTCTTTAGGTTCATTAAACGACACTGTTAAAGCAGTTACTGTTGATGGTGTAGAAGCTACAACAGACAACGTTCAAGATGGAAGCTACAAAGTTGCTCGTCCATTTAACATTGCAACTAAAGGTGCTCCTACAGGACTTGCCAAAGACTTTATTGACTACATTATGTCAAACGAAGGTCAAGCAGTTGTTGCAAAGAGCTATATCGCTGTTCCTGCAAAAGGTGCTTACAATGGAACTAAACCATCTGGAAAAATCACTGTAGCAGGTTCTTCTTCTGTAACACCTGTAATGGAAAAACTTAAGGAAGCATACGAAGCAATCAATCCAAACGCTGTTATCGAAGTACAACAATCAGATAGTACAGCTGGTATGACCGGTGCAATCGATGGAACTTGTGATATCGGTATGGCTTCTCGTGGATTAAAAGATGCAGAAAAAGCAGCCCTTAACTCAATGGCAATTGCAATTGATGGTATTGCAGTAGTTGTAAACAACGGAAACAGTCTTTCTAACTTATCACAAGAACAAATCAAAAGTATCTTTATAGGAGAAACAACACAGTGGAGCGAAGTGCAAGAATAGTATTCTTCATTTGCGCACTAACTTCTATAATTGCGGTAGCCTTAATTTGCGTTTTCTTATTCGTAAACGGGCTACCCGTTGTATTTGAGATTGGTGTAGCAGAGTTTTTGGGAGGAACTGAATGGTCGCCACAAGACATTCCACCTCTCTTTGGTATACTCCCCATGATATTGGGGTCGATTTATATTACGGTTGGAGCAATACTAATTGGTGTACCAATTGGTATATTAACCGCTATTTTTATGGCAGAGTTTTGTCCAAAACAAGCTGTCGGTATTCTTAAACCTGCTCTTTCTCTTTTAGCAGGTATCCCTTCTGTAGTATACGGCTTTTTTGGTATGGTTTTACTTGTGCCACTCGTACGATATCTTTTTGGCGGTAATGGTAACAGTATATTAACCGCATCTATTTTGCTCGGCATAATGATTTTACCAACTATAATAGAAATAAGTACTAGCGCATTAAAAGCTGTTCCACGTACGTATTACGAAGGAGCTCTAGCACTTGGTGCGACACACGAGCAAGCAGTATTTTTTGTTATGCTCCCAGCAGCAAAATCGGGTATTTTAGCTGCGATTGTACTGGGCATAGGACGAGCCGTTGGAGAAACCATGGCCGTTATTATGGTTGCAGGTAATCAAGCTGTGGTACGTGATCCAACTCAGATACTAAAAGGGGTAAGAACTCTTACCGCAAATATCATAACAGAAATGGGTTACTCTGCAGGAGTACACCGAGAGGCTCTTATAGCAACAGCTGTAGTTCTTTTTGTAAGCACCCTTGGTATAAACTTGTTATTCTCAATCCTTAAACGGAGGATGAACTAATGCAATCAAAAATTTTACGTGGTATCGTTTGGACCGCTGCAGTAATTACCTTTGCTATTTTAATTTTTATTATTGCTTATATTCTAATTATGGGTACTCCACATATTAAACCGAGTTTATTTGCCTTTGAGTATAATAGTACAAACGTATCTCTTTTTCCGGCTTTTATTACAACTATTCAAATGACACTGCTCGCACTCCTCATTGCAGTGCCACTTGGGGTTTTTTCTGCCGTTTACATGGTTGAATATGCTCATAAATCTAATAAAATAGTTAAAGTAATTCGCGTTACAACGGAAACGCTTTCAGGGATTCCGTCTATCGTATACGGTTTATTTGGAATGCTTTTTTTTGTAACATTTTTAGGTTTTGGCTATTCAATGATTGCTGGCGTACTTACCATCGCTATTATGATACTACCTCTTATTATGCGCTCAAGCGAAGAAGCTCTCTTAGCAGTACCAGATACATTCCGCGAAGGAAGTTTTGGACTTGGAGCAGGACGCTTGCGTACCACTATGAAAATTGTTCTTCCTTCTGCTGCAAACGGAATACTAGCAGGAACAATACTTGCAATTGGACGCATCGTTGGCGAAACAGCTGCTCTAATTTATACTTCTGGTACTGTTGCACAGATTCCAGGAATTACAGATAATACAAACTTACTTATGTCGAGTGGGAGAACTTTGTCTGTTCACATGAATGCACTTTCGAGCGAAGGCTTGCATACTAATGAAGCGTATGCAACAGCGGTTGTACTTTTAATTACTGTTATTGGTATAAATACCCTAGCAGCAGTTACTGCAAAAAAACTAGCATCGAAAGATGCTTCTCAATAAAGTAAAGCAAGGAAAAAATATGGCTAAAATTACAATACAAGATCTAAATCTATGGTATAACGACTTTCAAGCTCTTAAAAACGTTTCTATGCCTATAGAAAAAAAAGAAATTACAGCATTTATAGGCCCTTCAGGATGTGGAAAGTCTACTTTGCTCAAAACCATTAATCGCATGAACGACCTCGTAGAAGGGTGTCGTATAACAGGTGAAGTATTACTGGATAGCGAAGATATTTATGCAGATTTCGAAGTAAACGACTTACGCAAAAGAGTTGGAATGGTTTTTCAAAAACCAAATCCATTCCCAATGAGTATTTACGACAATATAGCTTATGGACCGCGCACTCATGGCGTTACTCATAAACAGACACTAAATGAAATTATCGAAAAGGCCCTTCGTGATGCAGCAATTTGGGACGAAGTAAAAGACCGCTTACATAAGCCTGCTCTCGGGTTATCGGGTGGTCAACAACAACGCATATGTATTGCTCGCTCACTTGCGATACAACCTGAAGTACTCTTAATGGATGAGCCAACTTCAGCCCTTGATCCAATTTCTACAAACAAAATTGAAGAACTCGTACTCGACTTAAAAAAAGACTATACTGTTGTTATTGTAACACATAACATGCAACAAGCTACTAGAATTTCTGACAAAACTGCTTTCTTTCTACTTGGAGAAGTGATAGAATATGGTAAAACAGATGATTTATTTTCTATACCAAAAGATCAACGAACAGAAGATTATATTACAGGGAGATTTGGATAATGAGATCAAGATTCGACGAACAACTAGCTCAACTCGATACCTTACTTATAGAAATGGGTGGACTGGTAGAAACAGCTATAAATACTGCAATTACAGCCTTAGAAAAAAAAGATTCAGACATGGCACAAAAAGCTATTGCATTTGATGTAGAAGTTGACCAAAAAGAAAAAGATGTTGAAGATCTTTGTCTAAAATTACTTTTACAACAACAACCCGTTGCACGAGACTTGCGTGTAATTTCAGCTGCTCTTAAAATGATTACCGACATGGAAAGAATTGGAGACCAAGCAGCAGATATTGCAGAAATAGCATTACAATTACATGACCAGCAATACATAAAAAAGCTAGTTCATATTCCACAAATGGCAGAAGCAACAAGTAAAATGGTTACCGATTGTATTGATGCTTTTGTTAAGAAAGACTTAGACCTTGCTTCTTCGGTTATTGCACAAGATGATTCAGTTGATGAACTTTTTAGCATAGTACGCACAGACTTGATAGCATTGATTCAAAAAGATATAGAAAACGGGCAACAAGCTCTCGACTTTTTAATGATAGCAAAATATCTTGAGAGAATTGGAGATCATGCAGTTAATATTGCTGGATGGGTTGTTTTTTCAATCACAGGAAAACACGTAACAGAATAAATAGGAAAGCGTATGAATACGATTTATATTGTTGAAGATGAAGAAAATATTAGCGAACTCGTATCTTATGCGCTAAAAGGCAGTGGGTTCAATACAGTTATCTGCGGAGATTCAAAAGAATTGTATATTGCACTAGATAACAAAGAACTCACAAATCCTGACCTTATCCTACTCGATGTAATGCTACCGGATGAAGACGGACTGAGTATATTAAAGAACTTAAAATCATCTGCCAAATGGAAAAACTTTCCTGTTATTATGCTTACAGCAAAAAGCAACGAAATGGATAAGGTACGCGGATTAGATCTAGGAGCAGACGATTATATAACAAAGCCTTTTTCGGTTTTAGAGCTTACTTCGCGTATTCAAGCAGTTTTGCGCAGAAGTAAAAAAGAAGTAAAGAAGCAACTTGTCTTTAATACAATCGTAATTGATACCGAAAAGCATATTGTTACAGTAGACGAAAAAGAAATAGAACTAACACTAAAAGAATTTGAACTTTTATGCTACTTCATAGAAAATACAGAAATAGCACTTTCTCGCGAAAAAATAATTAGTGTCGTTTGGAAATACGATTATGGAAGCGAGAGCAGAACTGTTGATGCGCATATAAAAAGCTTACGTCAAAAAATCGGCGAAGCAGGCAAATATATTCAAACAGTACGCGGTGTCGGATACAAGATTAGTTTAGCACTGTAGGAGTATACATATGTCAAAAAAAATATTTCGTTCAATGTGCTTGCTTATTTTAGTAAGCACTCTTTTATTTGCCTTGTTGCAAGGACTTTTATTTAATACTCAAATAACCAATGAATTTAAAAAAACATTTACTGCTATTAGAATAACTTTTTTGAATCTTGAAGGTACTGTTTTGTACGATAACTATATTGAATCAAATAGTCTAGATAATCATTCAAATCGCCCAGAGATTATAGAGGCCCTCAGAGAAGGCAGTGCTTTCTTAGAACGCTATTCAGATACATTCCAGGAAGACAGCTTTTATTATGTTGTAAAAGCAAATAATTTCCTAATACGTATAGCCTTTGAATTAAAAACTGTATACTCATGGATTTTTGCTTATTTAGCTTTAACAATTCTATGTTTTCTACTCTCACTAATTGTTTCCTTTATTTGGGCACGAAAATTAACAAAAAAACTTCTGCATCCTCTCAATTCCTTTGTCTTAGATGGAACAGTAGAACTACCCTATCCTGAATTAAAACCCTTTGTAAACAAAATACAAACGCAAAAAAATCAAATTAGTAAACAATTTAAGGAGCTACAAGCAAGAACGGATACAGTAACAGTTATTACCGAAAACATGCAAGAAGGCATGCTTATTGCAGATAAAAACGGCTTAGTCCTATCGGCAAATAAGCTTGTTTTAGATATTTTTGATGTAAAAAAAGTTGTAGATAAAAGTATTCTCCATATTTGTAGAGCAGCAGAATTTATTGCTAATGCGCATGAAGCCCTAGCAGGTAAACGCAACGAGATGCTTTTAGAGCATAATAACCGCACCTATAGACTTATGTTTAGCCCTGTAATGGTAAAAGATAAAGTTAACGCAATAATCATTCTCTTTCTCGACTTGAGCGAAAAACTACATGCAGAAACGTTACGAAAAGAATTTTCTGCAAATGTTTCGCACGAGCTAAAAACACCGCTTACAGCGATTTCTGCACTTGCAGAAATGATTGCTACCGGAGTTGCTAAACCCGAGGATATTAAAGATTTTGCTACAAAAATAAATTCACAATCAAAACGTTTGCTAACACTTATCAATGATATTATACGCTTATCGGAATTTGACGAGGCACAAACAGAAAAGCAATTTGTACGAATCGATATCTCAGATTTAATACAAACAACAATCGATAGCTTATTTCCTATAGCAAAAGAAAAAAATGTTAGTATTAACTTTGATGCTCCAAGTATTTACATGAATGCTGATATGCGTATGATGGATGAACTTATTTATAATCTCTTGGATAATAGTATAAAATATAATGAAATAGGTGGCTCAGTATTTGTTTCACTTTCTATAAATGCTATAACATCTCAAGAAGGGTTAGAAGAATCTGCACTTGTATTTTCGGTACATGATACAGGTATAGGAATAGATTCATCGCATCACGCGCGTATATTTGAGCGCTTTTATCGCGTAGATCCTTCGCGATCAAAAAAAACTGGAGGAACAGGTTTAGGCCTTTCTATCGTTAAAAATATTGCTGAACTACATGGTGGCTCTGTAGAAATACAAAGTGCAATTGGAGAAGGAACCACCATTACCTGCACTTTTAAAATGTAGATTTATAAATATTTAGAAATCATTTGTACTGATTGATCAAATACTTTTTTACCAAGGCACTTATCTAAAGTATGTTTTGCCGGTTTTTCTTGGTGTGTTAAATTAAAGTATTGTCCACTAACATCTTTAAGTTCAGACGAAGATGCAATATAGTAGATAGATTCTCCAGAAATAGCTGCATCTCTTAAATGTTGATTCTTAAATAATGCACAGCATATTCGATAATAGAATCCATTATTACTACCTATTGACGTTTTAACCGCTCCTGGATGAACAGCATTCACTGTAACTCCCTTAGAAAAGAGACGATCGCTTAACTCCCAAACAGTCATTAATTGTGCAGATTTGGAAGCTCCATATCCTTGTAATGCCGAATACGTACGTGCTTTCCAATTAAGGTCATCTACGGCCAAGCCATTGTATCTATGCCCCTCTGCATTTACTTGTATTACACGAGAAGGAGCACTACTGATTAGTACATCTTGAAGAAGCATGGTAAAGAGTAAAGATGCTAAGTGATTTACACAAAAGACAAGCTCATAGCCATCTTCGGTATATTTTTTAGTTGTTGAGTGTAAGCCAGCACAATTAATAAGCACATCAATATGTTTATAACTTGCACAAATTGCCTCTGCTGCCTCTTGAACTTCTCTCAACCGACTAAAATCTGCAACAACAATGTCGATCTTAGACAAGTTATTATACAATAAAAACTCATTTTTGATTCTTTCTGCTTTTGATTTATTTCGTGCAACCATAACAAGATTAGCCTTATTAAGAACTAGCTGTTTTGCAGTCTCATAACCAACTCCAGAGGTAGCCCCAGTAATAACACAGAGCTTACCCTCCATTGACTCAAAACTCTTTTTTTGCATCCTTTTATTATTTAGCGAAAAAACTAGATCTACAGGTAATAGATTGCGCAAAATAGTAAAGCTTTCATGCTCAGCACTCTGATCATTGTCACGTTGAATTTCGTTCTGCTCATCATAAAACGAAATAGTATGTGAACAGTCAGTTAGGCCTTTTTGATTGCTTGCTTTTATAGACGAATTACGAAGCGTAGCTGAACTGTTTCTCACACCATTTTTAAGTGAGCGTGTAACAGTTTCCATAAAAATATCTCCTCTTCTTTCAAGTTACCATAAGGCATTTGAGATGTATATAATTTTTTGTAAAATATTTGTAAAACTCTAGTATAAATTCCTAGTAATACTATTGACATTTATTTTTTCTACTGTTATATGTTTTAAAAAAAAGCTCACCTGCAAACAAATGCAGATGAGCTACTGTAGCGAATTTATAAACTAACCGTACACAAAATTAGGCAGCCAAAGAATAACTTCTGGAAATAGAACTATAATAGCAACTACTATTCCAATAGCGATAAAAAATGGCAAAGAGTACTTAACTGTCTCCTCTACCTT
>CAYJNB010000007.1:0-18055 GCA_964371205.1 uncultured Treponemataceae bacterium | reverse complement strand
CCCCTACTGGTGGTGTCATAACCCCCATAGTAACAATGGTCATCATTAGAATACCAAAGTGAACCGGATCTACACCCACCCGTTGCACTACAGGAAGCAGTATAGGTGTTAAGATAAGTGTAATAACAGTTGTTTCCATAAACATACCACAAAATACCAAGAAAAGAATAATTAAAAGTAATAAACCAACTTGATTCTCTGTAATACTAATCAAAACACTAGCTATACTTTGGGGAAGGCGATCATACACAACACCATATGCAAATACTCCCGAGAAAGCTAAAACCAATGTTATAATTGTAATATCTTTAATACTATCCGAGAGCGTTTTTAAGAAAACTTCCATAGAAAGTTCTTTATAAATTACAGCACCTACAAAGATTGCATACATTACAGCAAAAGCACCTGATTCTGACGGCGTCATTACACCAAAACGAATAAATACAATCAAGAGAACTGGAAACAATAATGCCCATATACAATCAACTAAGGCTGTTCCAACTTCTTTGATTGATGCTGGCTTTTGCCTATCTGGCATATACTTATGACGGCGAGCAGAAATTGCAGTTGCAGCCATCAAACTAATCATCATTAAAACACCTGGAACAAGACCTGCAATAAATAAGCGACCGATAGAAACTTCACCAACAGTTCCATAAATAATAAGTCCCATACTTGGTGGAATTGTAGCTACTATTAATCCTGAAAGTCCATTAATAGCTGCACTCCAACCTTTTGCATAACCTCGTCGAGTCATTTCAGGTCCTAAAATTCTACACTCCATTGCAGCATCTGCAACAGCTGAACCTGAAACACCACCCATCAATGTAGAAAGCACTACAGAAACTTGACCAATGCTTCCATACAGATGTCCAGTTAGTACATTTGCAAGTTTTACTAAACGAGCAGTAATACCGGTATGATTCATAAGATTACCGGCAAAAATAAAAAGAGGAATAGCAAGCATTGTAAACGACTGAGTCGTTGATAATGATTTTTGAACTAATACCGTAAGAGGTAATTGAGCCTCAATAAAAAATGCTAATCCAGATAAACCAATTGCAAATGCAACAGGCATTCCTAAAAATAATAAAAGTAAAAAAACAACTATAGCTATACCCATATTATGACCTCCACTCTGTTAGAGGTGTTTTTACCACACTCTTAAGCTTAATTATACTAGAAATAATCATCAGCATCGAACCAACAGGAACTGCCAATGTACACCATGCATAACTAATTGTTAACGTATTCATAGTACGTTGCATGCTCTCACTAACCAGAATAAAGCCATAAAAAACTAGAAGAGCTAAAAATAAAATTATTAAACTAGAAAAAACAACTGTAAGTGTTTTTTGCATTGCAAGAGGAAGTCGCCCATACAGCATATCTATTCCTACAAGCTTTGTTTTTCTAACAGCTATATCGCCTCCAATAAAGACAAGCCAAGCAAATGCTAACAGAGCAATATCTTGGGCCCAGTTTATCGGATTTCTAAATGTTCGTGCTAAAGCTGACGAAAACACTAATACAGCGATTAACACCAGCATTGCATTTGCAAACTTCTCTTCAAATGCACAAAAACTTGTATAAATTTTTTTCATTACGTGCGACTCCCTCTTTATAAAGAATTCTTATTCTTTACCGATTTCTGCATAAAGTTGAGCGCGTAAATCTACCCAACCCATTTTTTCATAAGCAGCTTCAGCAGCTGTTTTGAATGCATCTTTATTAGGTTCAATAACAGTCATGCCACCTTCGCTAATAAGTTTACCTTCAATTTCTTCAACTAAACTTTCTACATATTTTGCATTTTCATAAGCAAGTTCGAATGCTACAGTTGTTAAGATTTCTTTGTATTCAGCTGGAAGTGTTGAGAACCATTTTTCACCAGTAATAAGACAGTTAATCAAGTTGATGTGTTCTGTTTTGATGATGTAATCACAAACTTCAAAAATACGTGTACTGTAAGCAGAAGTAAATTGAACTTCACAACCATCAATAGCTTTTGATTGGATTCCGTTATACACTTCACCCCAAGCCATTGCTACAGGAACTGCACCTAAGCTTTCGATACTGTTGATCCAAACAGGAGCACCAGGTGTACGAATGCGAAGTGAGTTTAAGTCTGAAGGTTCAGAAGCTTCTTGATTGATCATGAAAGAACGAGCACCATCGTAAAAGTTAAATGCGAGTGTGCGAAGACCGTGAGAAACAAGTCCTGCTTCCCATGCCTTAAATGTTTCGGTATCCATAATTGCAACAGCTTCATCGTAGTTGTCTACAATGTAAGCCATGTTTAAGATACCAATATCTGATACGTAGTTAGACATACGAGCAGCATCTGTTAATACAGCTACGTTAACACCTTGAAGTGCTTGTTCGATCATGTCTTCTTCAACACCAAGTTGACCTGCAGGGTACACTTCTAAAACGAGTCCACCGTTTGTTTGCTTTTCAACTTCTTCAGCAATTTTAAACAATCCTTGAACAATTGGTGCTGTTTCATTTTGTGTAGTTGAAATTTTTAATGTGTAGCTGTCTGAATCAGAACCACCACCAGCAAATACTACTCCTGAAGCAATGAGGAGTACCATCAATAATGCAACGATTTTTTTCATAAAAATCCTCCATAACGCATGTTTACATGCAATTTTTATTTATTCCACAGAATAATCTGTGCAACATTCTTTAGCAACCACTTACCGTGGGGGCAAACATTCTACCATTTTTACCCTGTTTGTTTTAGGTCGTATTGTAAGGTTAACAATACCAGCAGGTAATACAATATAGTCGCCTTTATTAATCGAAACACATTCTTCTTCTGTTTCTAATTCACACTCACCATCTAAAACTACGAGAACAGACAATCCTAAGTCTCGCTGCTTTTTTATTTCCTTTTCTAACTCAAATACTCGCAAGGTAAACAAATCTGTAAAGCGTTGATCTATTATTGAGAATATACCAGCTTCTACTTCCTTTGGTTCTGCACGCCATTTCTGTAATGTTTCTTCGAGAGTAAAAGAATCATAATGGAAGCAATCAAGCATTTTGTCAAAACCTACACCCTGATGACACTGATTTTCGCTAATTTTTAAACCAGCAGGCGTTACTAATTCAGTACGCATAGTATAATCGGTTGGTTCTTGTACTTCTATCAAAAAACACCCTTGACCAATAGCATGAGGAACACCCCCATCAATAAAAAAAGCATCGCCTGCTTTTACAGGTATTTTATGTAGACAATCTAACATAGCTGGTATATCTTGTCTATGAAAGATATCTTCCCACAAAGAGCGCGTTACATGAGGTTTAAATCCTAAGTATATATGAGCTTGCGGGTCGCAATCTAGAATATACCAACTCTCTGTTTTTCCATAATCTGAATTAAGAATTTCTTTTGCAAATGTCTTATCTGGATGAACTTGAATGGTAAGACGCTCTGCAGCATCTATTACTTTAATGAGCATTCCTAATTCTTGTCCAAATTTTTGCGTGTGCACACTTCCTAACATTTCTTGAGGATTCTTAGCAATTGCATCTTTAAAAGAAAGCTCTGTGTCACTATTTGTTATAATGCTTAAACCTTCAACAATATGTTCGCGTCCAGGATTTGCTGCAGTAACAACTGACGCAATCCAATCTTCTGGGAAACTACCATTTTCGCAAACTTCTTTGCCATGAAAAGCATCAATATTCTTACCACCACTGTAAGTACGCCACACACGAGTTTCGCTTAATTTTAAAATGTTTTTACATAAACTCAATTTACACCTCATTACTCAGACTTGCTAACAAATCTCTTTTACTTCTTTGTATGTGTCTTTTTAATAAAAGACTTGCCATCTCTGCATCCCGTTGCTCAATTGCTTGAAAAATCATTTTGTGCTCTTCTACTCCACTTTTGGGTCCTATTACACTATTTGATTCATATTGATAGCGAGCAAACAAGCTATACATAATCTTCATAATCTTGTGCACGAATTGATTTTTACTTCCATCAGTAATTGTCATATGAAAATCAAAATCAGCTTCAGCAAATTCTTTGCTTATAACTTCGCCTTCATGCTCTTCCATAAGATGTATGTCAGATTGTAATTTCGCGCACACATCTTTATCATAGTTTTCTATCAAAAGACGTACACATGCAGGCTCAATAATCTCTCTAAATTCTAAAACAGAAACAGCATCATAGTCATTTAAAAATAAAGCCGAAGAAAAATCTTGTAATAAAAGAGAGCCATCTAATCTATTAACATAGGTTCCACCGCCTTGCTTTTTTGTAAGGATTCCTAGTGCAACCAGACTTTCTACAGCTTCGCGAACAGAAGTACGACTAACTCCTGTTTTATTGCACAGTTCTTGTTCAGTATCAATTTTAGAACCTTCCGACCAGTCGCCAGATAAAATTTTTTGCTTAATTAATGATAAAACTTGTTCGCTTGCTTTTTTCATAAAACCTTTATTTGTATGATGTTTTATCATAATAATGCCTAGATTAAATAATTGTCAAGGGATTTTGCCTGTAAAAGAGAAAATAATGTGTATATTTTTTAAATTTGTATGATGTTTACAATAAAACAGCTTCTAAATCTGCACCATTACATGCAATAATCTTTACACGCAATACCTCACCAGCAGAGTATTGCGAAAGCTTTGCAGAAATTTCGTTTTCTGTTTCGTTATCAATTGATTCTTCATCAAGTCGTACCACCACAGCACCATCTACTTCTGGAGCTTGGAACCAAGCACGACCAATGGCAAAACCTGGAATAAACTCTTCTAAGAGAACATCTAGTGTTTTACCTATATACTGTTTCAAGTGTTCATTAGTAATATTTGATTGTATATCTTCGAGTATATTTTTACGGTTTTCTGCTATTTTTTTTGTTACACGCCCTTTAAATGATGCCGCTGGAGTATCTTCTTCTTTGCTGTATGTAAAACACCCTGACCAATGAGGTTGAATATCTTGCAAAAACTGTTTTGTTTCTAAAAACTGCTCATCCGTTTCGCCAGGAAAGCCAACTAAAAAAGTAGTTCTCAAAACTGCTTCAGGCAAAATACTACGAATTTTTTGTAGTGTAGATCTATATGATTCTGCCGAATTATGGCGGTTCATTCTAGCTATTACTACATCGCTACCACTTTGAAAGGGAATATCAAAGTAAGGTAACATACGGCTGTCAGAAGCAATAATAGGTAATATATCAAATGGAAAATGATCTGGATGAATATAGAGTAAGCGTACCCAAAAAGTACCTTTTATTAGGCTAATTTCTTTTAATAGTTGCGCTAAAACACTACTTCTGTGTGGATTTTTAATTTGCTCAGCTTCTTCTAAAGAAAAATCTGAACCATAGGCGGCTAAATCTTGACCTATTAAATTTATTTCAAATATACCCTTATCTAAGAGAGATTTTACTTCTGCTACAATTTCTGCAATTGATCTACTTCGAAGCTTTCCGCGAATCAAGGGAATAGCACAAAAAGAGCAATGATTGTCGCAACCTTCAGTTATTTTTACATATGCTGATCCGGCAAAAGACAAAAAGTCTGTGCGCTCGCCAGAGCTTACTCCTTCTTGAGCGGGCAATAGATGTGGTTTTATGCCATCTTTTTCGAACAATTCTGATACTGTTTGTGTAACTTTTGACAAGTCCCCATTTCCAAAAAAAGCATCTGCTTCATCCAGATTATCAAGCAAGTCGTCTGTATAACGCTCTGAAAGGCAACCTGCTAGCATTATTTTTGCATTTGGATAAGCATTCCTTGCAGTAATAACTGCATTGAGAGATTCTTTTTTTGCTGCTTCTATAAAGCCACAAGAATTTATTATTATTAAATCAGCAAGTTCTGGTTCACTAATTCGTTCATATCCACTATCTTTTAAGTGGGAAATTAAGAGCTCACCATCTACTTGGTTCTTAGCACAACCATATTGGTCTAGGAAAAAACGTATTTTTTTCATTTTTACTCTAAGTTATAAACAGATAGACGGTATTGCCCTTCTTCGTTTCTTCGCCATCGAATATCTTGAACAGATACTTTACCAGGGAGTCCTGCTTCTAAATCAACTGTTTCGCCACCACCAATAATCTCCATCTTTGCGGCATTCTCATTAGACATCCAAACACGAATTCCGTTATTTGCCTGAACAAGAAGCTCATCGCCTTCCACAAAGAAATTTTCAATATAGTCATTATTATCAGATTCGTATCGGAACATTGTTGGCCCACGGAAGGCAACTTGCAGTGTGAACGGATATGCGGTATAGCCCTCAAACATAGAAATTTTTTCTGTTGCCCCAGAGGAAATTAGTGCTTGTATTTCTGAATCTGCTGTTGTTATAGCTTTATCAAGCTTTGCTGGAGCGTTTGTTAATAGCATTCTAACTGCCACACCTTCAGAACTATCATCTTTTGGTAAACGTGATACAAAAACAGTTAGTTCTGACCCAGGAACACCATCTATGTCTAGGCCAATTTCTTCGCCTTGATCAACTATTAAAACACCAATCGGAGTTTGCAATGAAAGAAACGAAGAAGTTGTAACAACCTTTAATTCCGTCATTTCATCTGCCTGTGTTGCTACCTGTATAATGTCGTTACCACGTAATGTTACTTCGAGCGGAACATCAGACAAGGTATAAACTGCAGGAGCTTCAGCAATTGCAGCCAGTCGCGATTCTTCTATTTGTTTTTGTTTTTGATGATTTATAAATGAGAATATACCAATAAGAATACCAATACATGCTACAGAGGCAATTGCGATTGGTATATAAGGTATTTTTCGCTTACGAACAAAAAGCTCATCAGTTACAACTGATTGCTGAAGCTCGATTTTTTTATACACAGAGATTACATCGTCAGCATTTAGTCCAAGATACTCTGCATAATTTCGCAAAAAACCAAGTAAATATGGTTCCCCTGGAAACACATCTTTATGCTCTGCTTCCAAAGCTTCTAAATAGCGCACAGTTATATTCGTCTCAACTGCAATTTTACTAATATCTACACCCTTGAGTTGGCGTGCTTGTTGAAGTATTTCCCCATATCCAATCATTAATCGTTATTCCGTATATAAAAAGTTGTTATAATTACTAGCAGAACCCGGTGCATCGTATATAAAACGTGTATCGGGAATATTTTGATTTAAAGCATAGTCAGTAAAATCAAATATAAATGTCTCATTTTGACGAGACAGAGCTTCAATTCGGCGGATAAGCAAGTTGTCGGGATTTACAGATAACTTTATTCTAAAAAACCCTTCACTTAAACTTTTTCGTTGTAAAATTAAATTTACAACCATTTCTGAAGAACCTTCTTCTAATGGAACAGGATCACGGCTAACTTCATAAGCGATAGTGTAGTATCTACTCATTAGAGAAAGCCCTTCCGGCGTTGCTAACGTAGGGCCTGCACCAGTTGAGTTATCTGCTGTAACTTCTTGATTTAGAATTGCGCGCACTTCAGGTAGATAAATTGTGAGCAAGTCACCATTAAAAACAATTACTTGTGATTCTGGCTCAGAAAAATCTAACCGTAACAAATTAGGACGCTTAAATGAAATCTCGGCTTGCATAGCCTTTTTTCCTGCAGTAATCGCTACCGAGGCTTCATAATCGGAAATCTTACCGTAGTTTTCCGAGAGAGATTGAAAAAAGGCTGTTGCTGTTAAAATCTGATCCTGTGTAAATGCTATTGTAACAAAAGAAAAACACAAGATACAGAGTAAAAATAGACGTCGCATATTGGTACTATAGTAAACAATATGCTATGGCCTGTCAATGCCTAGGTTTGATTCTGCATTAACTATTTCATTAAACTCAGCTTGTTCAATAATTTCTTTTTCCAACAAGCGTTCAGCTATATAATCCATAACTTGCTTTTTTTCTTTAAGCTTTTTTAAGACAGCCTTATATCTTTCTTCAACCACGCGAGCTATTTCTTCGTCAACATAACGTTGTGTTTCTTCTGAATATTCTCGGATAAGCTGAGGCTCTCCTGAGCCATAACCACCACCACGCTGAGAAAGAGCAACATTCTTAAATCGCTCACTCATACCATAATCGGTAATCATACGACGCGCAATATCTGTTGCACGCTGAATATCGTTCCCTGCTCCAGTAGAAACCTCATTAAACTGAATTTGCTCTGCTGCCCGTCCACCTAATAACACATCAATTTCGCCAAGTAAATCTTCTGTTGTTTTTAAAAAACGATCTTCTTCTGGTCTGTGTAATGTATAACCTAAAGCAGCTACACCACGAGGAATAATCGAAATTTTATGAATAGGATCTGAACCTTCGGTATAAGCGGCGGTTAAAGCATGTCCTGTTTCGTGGTATGCAATAATTTGTCGCTCTTTGTCTTTTACAACACGGCTTTTTTTCTGAAGGCCAACCATTGCTTTTTCAATTGCCTCATCTAAATCTTCCATCTGCACTTTTTTTCGTCCAGCTCGAACAGCAAGTAATGCTGCCTCATTTATTACGTTTGCCAAATCTGCTCCGGCAAAACCACTGGTTGCACGTGCAATAGAACCAAGATCTACCTCGGTGTCCAACTTTACGTTTTTAGCATGAATTTTTAGAATAGCCTCACGTCCTTTTACATCAGGTCTATCTACAACAACCTGTCTATCAAAACGACCAGGACGCAAAAGCGCAGGATCTAGTACATCTGGGCGGTTAGTAGCTGCAAGCAAAATAAGCCCATTTGTATTATCAAATCCATCCATCTCTACAAGTAATTGGTTGAGTGTTTGTTCGCGCTCATCGTTACCACCAGAGATAGAATTATTTCTGCTTTTTCCAATAGCATCTAATTCGTCAATAAATACAATACACGGTGCTTTCTCTCGAGCATTCTTAAAAAGGTCGCGCACACGACTAGCCCCAACACCTACAAACATTTCTACAAAGTCTGACCCCGAAATTCTAAAGAACGAAACTCCTGCTTCCCCTGCAACAGCGCGAGCGAGCAATGTTTTACCTGTACCTGGAGGTCCTACGAGTAATACCCCTTTAGGAATCTTACCTCCAATTTCGGTGTATTTTTGTGGAGATTTTAAAAAATCAACAACTTCAACTAGCTCTTCTTTTGCTTCGTCTACACCAGCAACATCACTAAAACGTGTGGTGATTTGACCTTCTTCTACAGCGCTTGCTCTCGATTGGCCTGCATTAAAAATACTACCGCCAATTCCACCGCCCATTCTTTTAAAGAAAAAGCGCCACATTAAAAAAATAAAACCAAAAGGTACTATCCAGTTAAGCAAAAAATCTAAAAATACATTATTTTGTGTTGCTTTTGCTTCATATGCAACATTATATTTTTGCATAAACTCAATAAATTCATCTGTAAAAATAGCCCCTGTCTTATGAACATCTTCTGCAGTGGGCGCGCTACCCAATAAGGAAGGTAGCCCAGTCTGAGGTGTTTGTGCTGCAGAAGCACTTTCCTTACCATATCCGTAAAAATAAGTTGGGTCCATCTCAACTCGAACAATCTGCCCTGTTTCGATTAAACGTCGAAACTCAGAAAATTCAATAGTATTATCTGGTCTAGAAACAAATAATATATTCACTATCGTGATTACGGCTAATACACCAAGTAATATTGCCCAAAAGGGTATTTTTGGTTTATTATCACCAGAATTATTACTATTTTTATTTGGATCTGTACTTAGTTTAAAAAAATCAAAAGGATCATTGGAATTCTTTTTATTCTTGTCATCATTTTCGCTCATTAAAATTACCTCAAGTATAAATATACATAAAAAAGTAGGATAAGTCGAGAGCCGTTCAGTAAAATTTGTAAATTCTACTCATTTTTATTACTAAATTGATTCATAAAACAAGTAAACTTATTCAAAATTTCGCCGATAAACTAGTATGGCATATAATCAAGCGTATAACGCATATAAAACAACGAGTGTTAAAACCGCAACTCAAGGACAACTTGTAGTTATGCTTTACGATGAAGCAATTAGGCAAATCTCGTTTGCAACTACATTTCTCGATGCAGAAGCAAAAATTCTGCCTGCAAACATAGATAAATTTAATGCAGCAATTTTAAAAGCACAAGAAATAATTACTGAGCTTACAGTTTCCCTTAATCTTGAAGCAGGCGGAGAAATTGCTCAAAACTTGTTAAACTTGTACACCTACTTTAACCAAGAACTACTTGATGCAAACTTAAACAGAAATAAAGAAAAACTCGTTTTTGTGCAAACACAAATGTCTGCTTTACGTAGCGCTTGGTCAGAGATAGCCGCAGGAACTTCCGGAGGTAGACCATCTGCCGGAATCCGCATTGATAGTTAGGAGACTATATGACTACAGTCCTTACAAAAGAAGAAATCGATGAACGCGTTGCTGTACTACATAGATTACGCACCCTACTTGAACAGCAGCGAGAAAAATTTAGACAATATCTAACGGTACTCGAAAAACAAGAACATGTTATAGAAGAAGAAAATGGAGAAGCTCTTGTTGCACAAACAGAGCTTGAACAAGAAATTGTTTCTGGTATTTCTCATTTACAACGCATTATTGAGCCGATTGAGTCAATGTACACTAATACTCACCATTCACCAGATGAAATTGTACCTTCTCTTAAAACAGATTTATTAGACTTGCAAACAAAAGTGTTAAAACAAAATGAAAAAAACAGAGATCTTCTTAAAGTTCATATTGAGTCTATAAAATCAAAATTACATACCATAAAAAACCCCTATACATCCCGAAAGAGTGTGTATGCTAGTTCATCGCATTCTGCAAGTGTTATTGACGTAACGGGCTAGTCGTATTACAGTGTAGGTATGAAAAAATCTGCACTGTATATACTTGATTCTTATGGCCTTATTTATCGTGCGTACTACTCCTTTGTTAGTAGACCGCTTATGAACGAAAAAGGCGAAAATGTTTCTGCTGTTTTTGGCTTTTTTAGAAATTTCTTACGAATTTTAAAAGACTACGAACCACAGTTTGCTGTAGCCGCTCTCGACTCAAAAACTCCTACATTTAGACATAAAATGTACGACCAGTACAAAGCTACCCGACAAAAAACACCTGATGACCTAAAAGCTCAAATTCCTGTTATTGAACAGATTCTAACAGAATTAGGCATACCAATTTTACGCTGCGATGGCTATGAAGCAGATGATATTATTGCGACTCTTGCAGAACAATGCAAAAAAGAAGGTCGTGAATGCCGAATATTATCGGGCGACAAAGACCTAATGCAACTAGTTGACGATTATGTACATATTTTAAAGCCAGATAAGAGTGGTGGATGGGAAACAATAGATACAGAAGGTGTAATTACTGAATGGGGAGTAAACCCCTCTCTTATGCTCGATTTACTTGCTCTTACCGGTGATACAGCAGATAATATTCCTGGTGTAAAAGGTGTTGGAGAAAAGACAGCAGTAAAATACTTAGACCAATACGGCTCTCTCGACGGTATTTTCGAACACGCAGAAGAAATTGGTGGTGCTATCGGAAATAAGATTCGAGAAGGTAAAGAAATGGCATATTTTTCGCAAGACTTAGTCAGGCTCCATACAGAAGTGCCAATAAATACAGATATCAACTCATATGCACTTAATACAGTGCAGTACGCAAAAGCTGCTCAAGAAATGATGTCTATCGGCATTCCAGCAGTTGCAAAAAGCTATGCAGAAATTGCAAACTTAGAAGCTATTAGCCGAGGAGAGAAACCGCTTGATTCTCTTGCAGGATTTGATACAAAAAATACAACAACAAAGCAAACAAAACAGAATGAAAGTCAGCCCTCTATGGCTTCAACACTGCAAACCGCTGATCCAGACCCTGTTTTTGAGACACTCATAGAAAACACAGGAGAGTATCGTGCTATAACCGATAAGGAAGAATTACACCGTATTGTTACAGAAATCCTTGCTAGCGGCGAAGTTGCTTTTGACTGTGAAACAGATGGCTTAAACACTCACAAAGTTAGGCTCGTTGGATTTTCGCTTTCTAACAAAACCGGTAGCGCGGTTTATATTCCGCTCATCACACCAGATTCTGGCACCTTGCTTTCGCCACAGCTCATAGAAAAAAAGGAAGCTCTCGTTGAGTTAGAGCGAATATTTAGCGACCCATCGATGTGTGTCATTGCTCATAACGCTAAATTCGACTATGAAGTTCTTCGCTCGAATGGGCTTTCAAAACCAAACTGTACCTTTGCTGACACAATGATTGCAGCATGGTTGTTAAACCCTGAGCGCGCGTCTTTCTCGCTCGAAGCCTTGGCTTTATCTAAGCTAGGCTTAAAAACAATTCCTTTTACAGATTTAGTTCCAAAAAAAGAAAAAGATAAAACATTCGCAGATGTACCGCTAGAAAAAGCAGTTCCTTATGCCTCAGAAGATGCTGACTTAACATGGCAACTTTGGCAAATATTTAAGCCACTCTTAGAAAAAGAAAAACTTGATGAGCTATTCTACAAACTCGAGATGCCGCTTATGCCAATTTTAGCAGAAATGGAAATCAACGGTATTCATATAGATAAAAATACCCTCTGCGAATATGCAATTGAGTTACAGAAGCAAATCGAAATACTAGAAAAGCAAATTTACGACATTGTTGGACACGAATTTAATATTGCTTCAACAAAGCAATTACAAGAAGTACTCTTTACGGAATTACAATTACCTACGGGTAAAAAAACCAAGACAGGTTTTTCTACAGATACAGCTGTACTCGAAGAGTTAGCTAAAATTCATGCTGTGCCACAAAAGATATTAGATTTCCGTACACTAAGCAAATTACTCTCTACCTATGTTGAAGCACTTCCTGTGCTAAGCGACGAGAACGATCGCATTCATACTAGTTTTATGCAAACAGGAACTGCAACAGGTAGACTTTCTAGTCGAGAACCGAACTTGCAAAACATTCCTATCAGAGATGACTCAGGCCGACGTATCCGTAGTGCATTTACTGCAAAAGATGGCTTTATGCTTATTTCGGCAGACTATTCTCAAATTGAACTAGTTATTCTTGCACACTTAAGTGAGGATCACAACTTACGCAGAGCATTTAACGAAGGAGCGGATGTACACAAAACAACAGCTAGCCTTATTTTTGGGGTGCCTCCACAAGAAGTAACTGCAGACATGCGACGTACTGCAAAAACAATTAACTTTGGTGTAATGTATGGGATGAGTGCTTTCCGCCTTTCAAACGAGCTTGGGATTCCTCGTGCACAGGCAAACGACTTTATTGAGGCATACTTTACAACTTATTCTGGTATTCAAAACTTTATTCATTCAACTGTTGAAAAAGCAGAACAATCCGGATATGTCGAAACAATTTTAGGTAGAAGGCGCTACATTCACGCAATAAACAGCAAAAATAAATTAGAAAAGTCTGGAGCTGAGCGCATGGCAGTAAACACACCAATCCAAGGATCTGCCGCAGACATTGTAAAAACAGCAATGCTTTCTCTAAATGATGCTTTACAAAAAAGCAAAAAAGAAGGCAAGTTTGCAGAAACAGAAATGCTCTTACAAGTACACGATGAATTAATCTTTGAGTGCAAAAAAGAAGATTGTGCTGAGCTATGCGAGCTTATTCGACAAAAAATGGAAGGAGCAATATCTCTATCTATTCCACTGCGAGTTTCCGTGGAAAGTGGTACAAATTGGGGTATGTTCCATTAAGTATGAAAAAAAAACTTTTGGCAGGCTTATCAGAAAACAGAAATACTCCAGAACATCCCCCCTGTGTTATTGGACTAACTGGTCCAATAGCTTCAGGCAAGAATGCGGCAGCAACACTTTTAGAAAAAAGAGGTTTTTCCATAATTGATGCAGATGTTCTAGCACACCAGATTCTTGAAGAAGAGAAGATAGCTGTACTAGAACAATTCGAAAAAAAAGCCCAAACCAAAGGGATTTCATTAGCAAATAAAGATAATACAATCAATCGAGCAAATCTAGGCCGTATTGTTTTTTCAAATAAAGAAGACTTACAAATCCTAGAAAGCATCGTATATCCGCCACTCACAAGAAAAATTCAATCTTTTATTGAATCAAACACAGAACAGCCAGTTGTAATAAATGCAGCCGCATTGCATAAGACACCAGAACTTTTAGCTAAATGTTCTTTTTTTCTCTATATACACGCGCATCCACTTATTCGATTTTTGCGAGTAAGAAAACGTAATAAAATGCCATTTTTGCAAATTTTTCAAAGATTTTTTGCTCAAAATCAATTATATACTCAATATCTCAAAAAAAATGTCGATATATACAGAGTAGGCAATAATAAAAAAATAATTGATTTAGAGCAAGAATTATGTACTGTTCTTGACTCAATCAAGTAATAAAGGACGATGTTTATGGAACAAAAACGTGTAATTTGGATTGCAGCAACAACAGGCGCTTTTCTTATAATAGTAATAATAGCTGGATTTGTATTGTATTCTCCAACCCAAAAAACGCCATCTATTGCTTCGATGCCAGGGCAAAATGATACTTGGGTTGTGCCACCTCAACCTGCAGAGCAAGCAATATCTGAATTAAATGTAACAGCAGAAACAACTAATGTGTATTCTGATGCAGTAACAACATTTAATATCAATCCTGAAGGAAATGATATAACAACAGTCGGAGGAACCACTCCAGCAGACGCAACAGCTTCTACCCAAGGTAATAATGAGATTGCAAAACAACAACCTGCAACAGTGGAAATTGTTCCAACACGAGCAACTGGAAAGCAAGAAGTTGTGCGACCTGCAAGCACTCAAGCTGCTAAACCTCCAGTACAAGAAGTTGAAAAACCTAAGGTAACAGTAACTGAATATTGGATACAAGCTGCAGCTCCTACAGAGAGACGTTTTGCAGAGAGTGCACGAGAAAAACTAGCTACCAATAAAATAAGTAGCGACATTTTTACAACTCAAAAAGATGGTGTAACATATTACCGTGTTAGAATAGGCCCATACAAAACAAAAACAGAGGCAGAATACTGGCTTAATCTTGTACAAGAAGATCCAACATTTAAAGCTAGCTATATAACCGAAGTTAAAACGAGACGTTAATTAGAACTGAAACGCACATAAAAAAAGAGCTTCCGATTTGGAAGCTCTCTTTTTTTGATAAGCAAATAAGATTATTTATCAGCCATCAAAAGTGTTTTTGTATCAAGTTTTAAGTGAGATTCTGGTACTTCTTGTCCATGTCCTTTTAATATCTTTAATTCGATACTATCTGACTTTGATTCTAAATAGATAAGGGCATCAACTGTTTCAAGAACCTTTGCATCTAAGATAGATGCAGCATCTGCTGACTCAGCATCGCAGCTGTACCATACAGCAACTTCAGCCTTCTTAGCATAATCTTTCATAGCAGTTATTTCTTCAGAAGAAACTTTTGAAAAATCAAGACCATCAACAATTAAACCTTCTACCTTAATACCACTTTCTGCTAGTGTACTAAGTGTTTTTGTAATTTGAGCTGTTTTAATTATGTCTTGGTTAAAGTTAAGTAAAACGCGTTTGCGAATTAACTCATTTTTTACATCATCAACATCTGCTAAATTCTTTTTCTTAGCTGTTTCTGTAAAAATATCTTCGTACCATGCCATTACGTGACTAGTTTGTTGATTAAAAGACACGTGAACAACTTCTTTATTTTGTAAGAGCATATCAAGACCAATTTGAACTAAAACAGAGGTTTTTCCTAAACCTTTTTTTGATGCTAAAATACCGATTTCTCCAGCTTTTACACCACCATTCATTGCTTGTTCAAAGTAACGTACCGGGCTACGGTCAATAAGTTCTTGTTTTACCATTGTTATCTCCTCATTAATTAGGGTACTATTAGAAAGCACAGTGTACTTTCTAATAGTATACACCATAATTGCTTATCCTTGTTGTTCTTTTCTACGTTTTTCTTGATATTCTGCTGTTAATTGCTCAGAAATACTTGCAGGTACCTTTCCGTATTTTTCGAATTCCATTGAATACTCAGCTTTACCTTGTGTTAAGGAACGAAGTACTGTTGAGAATCCAAACATTTCGCTTAATGGTACTTCTGAATCAACACGTGAAAAGTTTCCATCTTCTGATGAAGAAACAATCATTCCACGGCGTTGGTTAATAACTGCAAAGATGTTTCCTTGGAATTCTGTTGGACCTTCAATAGTTACCTTCATGATAGGCTCAAGAATAACAGGTTTTGCTTTTGCATAAGCTTCGCGGAATGCACCGATAGAAGCCAATTGGAAAGCAATATCAGATGAGTCAACTGCGTGAGATTGACCGTCGTTGATAGTACATTTAACACCAACAATTGGGAACCCAATAAGAGAACCTTTAATCATTGATTGTTGGAAACCTTTATCACAAGAAGAGATGTATTCGTTAGGAATTGCACCACCCTTGATTGAGTCAACAAATTCGTAATCTTTGTCTGAAATAGGTTCCATAAAACCTGCGACGCGACCATATTGACCTGAACCACCACTTTGTTTTTTGTGTGTGTAGTTAAAGTCAGCTTGTTGTGTAATTGATTCACGGTAAGCTACTTGTGGCATACCTGTTTCAACTTCACACTTATATTCACGTTTCATACGTTCAATGTATACTTCTAAGTGAAGCTCACCCATACCTTGAATAATGGTTTGGTTAGATTCTTGGTCTACATAAGAACGGAAAGTTGGGTCCTCTTTAGTAAAGCGGTTAAGAGCCTTACTCATTTGATCTGCAGATTTTTTGTCTTTTGGGTTAACCGCAAGAGAAATAACTGGATCCGGAACGAACATAGAAGTCATAGCGTAGTTTAATCCGCCTGAACAGAATGTATCACCAGAAGCACATTCAATACCGAAAAGTGCTACGATATCTCCTGGAACACCTTCTGTAATATCTTCCATGGTTGCAGAGTTCATACGAACAAGACGTCCAACCTTGAACTTCTTGCGTGAGCGAGTGTTATATAATTCTTCACCTTTTTTGAGCACACCTTGGTATACACGTACATAGGTAAGCTGACCGTATTGACCGTCTTCGAGTTTGAATCCGAGAGCAACACAAGGCTTGTTTGATTCTGAAGAAAGTTCTACTTCTGCTTCGTTGTTATCGAGGTCAAGAGCAATATTTTTTACTTCTGTTGGGTTTGGTAAGAACTTAACAACACCATCGAGCATTGGTTGAATACCCTTGTTTTTGTAAGCTGAACCACAGTAAACAGGAACTAATTGTTCTGCAAGTGTACCTGCACGAATTGCATCGTTAATCATTTCTTCTGTTTCTGCACCTTCAAGAATTGCTTCCATAAGGTCATCTGAGAACATAGAAGCTGCTTCGAGTAATTCTTCGCGGTATTTGTTTGCATCATCTACCATGTGTGGTGGAATTTCTGCATAGCGAAGTTCTGTACCACTGTCGCCTTCAAAGTAGATTGCTTTCATTGTTACAAGGTCAACAACACCTTCGAGTTTGTCTTCTAACCCGATTGGTAATTGCATCATGTATGCGTTAAGACCAAGTTTTTCGCGTAATTGCATACGTACTTTTAATGGATTTGCACCAGTACGGTCACATTTGTTAACAAATGCAATTCTTGGAACGTGATAACGCTTTAATTGACGGTCTACTGTAATTGATTGTGATTGAACACCACCAACAGAACAAAGAACTAAGATAGCTCCGTCCAAAACGCGTAAAGAGCGTTCTACTTCGATTGTAAAGTCAACGTGTCCTGGAGTGTCAATAACGTTAACGGTATGATCCTTCCATTGTACTTGCGTAGCTGCAGATTGAATTGTGATACCGCGTTCGCGTTCCAATTCCATGTTATCCATTACCGCACCAACGCCATCTTTACCACGAACTTCATGAATTGCATGAATTTTATTACAGTAAAAAAGAATACGCTCAGAAAGTGTTGTCTTACCTGAGTCAATGTGGGCGCTGATACCGATATTCCTCATTTTAGAAATATCCATAGTTACCTCTCAATTGTATATTTTGCAGACTCGCTCTGCATTTGTTCGCAAATTTTTGCTCATGGTATAGTA
>CAYJNB010000006.1:0-26095 GCA_964371205.1 uncultured Treponemataceae bacterium | reverse complement strand
TACTTTCTGTTAAAGCAGTATCCTTTATACGGCTATTAATTTCTGTAAATATATAGTTCTTTTCTTCGGCAATGGTTTGCATGTAGGCGTTAATAATACTTTCTGTTTCCATTTGCCATGTTTTATACTCAGAAGTAAGAGTGTTTAAATCTGTATGCACTACCTTTTGCTCATTTTCTAATAGAGTCCAGGCCTGTGCAGATTCTTGCAGTTTTTCTTTTAGCTGTGGAGTATATGTATCGATGCTTTGTTCATAGTAGTGCCTTGTTAACCAAGAAACAAAATCTGCATCTTTCCTTGTTTTATATTCTTGTTTAGCCTTATTATATTCTATTAGCCATTGATCATACTGATGCTCTTTTAAGTAGGTGCTTTGTGTTTCCCATTCACTTAAAGCAGCAAGTACTCCTTCTTCAGCTAAACGCTCCCATCTTTCGATTGTTTTCTCTCTTGCTGCTCTATCTAAGTAATATTCTAATTGAATACCACCTGTTTCTAAGCTAAACTGTATTTCTTGTGCAGGTAAAAGACCTATTACATACACAGATACAACTAGTAGCGCAATAGTTTTTTTAGTTTTTTGACTCATCGTATTCTCCTCTTTAAGCATACTTCGTTAGAAATAATAGCAGGAAATAAAAATACAGAAATAATCATTGAACCTGCTATGCCCCATAGCATAAAAAATGCAATCGAAAAACTAAAAGTCTCTCGTGCAAGCAACATTAATGGAATTGCTCCCAAAATACTTGTTAAGGATGTAACACAAATATTTCGAGACTTTTCGCGAACTTTAGATATTGCTGTTTTCTTTTTTGACTCAAACAGGTAAATTGCATTATTAACAGTTAAACCGCTTACAAGAATCATTCCTACAACACTGCCACTTTGCAAAGGCAAAGAACAAACGAGACTCGCGAGTAGCGGTAAAAAAACAGATACAGGAATTACAGTGCATATGAGTAGTGAAGCATAGAGGTTTTCGGTTAGTATAGCGAGTAAAAGAAATACTGCTATAATGCTTGCAAGAAAGGCATAAAATAAGAGCCTAAAAGTATCCTGCATTTGTATGAGATTTCTTGCATACTCAAATACATAGCCTTTTACTAAAAGATGCCCTTGCAGCGTATCTTGTGCTATTCTTAATGCCTGTGCTGTGCTACTAGCCTTAATAGTAAGGGTAAAAGAAGCAGATCTGCTACCATTGCTTCGATATATCTTACTAAAATCGCGCACCTGTTTTATCTCTCCAAGCGAACTTAAAAGAACTGAGCCTGTCTTTCCTTGCACAACTAAAGAGTTTATATTACTAGTTTTGCTGAGATTTCTATGGGTTGCTCGAATGCGTATGTCCGTCTCGCCAGTTTCTTGAACCCATTTATCTACTACTGGACCAAAGAGACTTAACCTCATATTTGTTGCTACATCTCGTAACTGCAAATTATTTCGTGCTATAGACTCTCTGTTAGGAATAAATACTAATACATCGTCTACTCGCTTAAAGTGTAATACAGTATTTATTACTGCAGAATTCTGAGATGCATATTGAACAGTCTCTTTTGCAATTGCTTTACAAATTGCAGAATCGTCGCCACGCACTGTAATATGTATTGAGTGTATGTCTGTTCCTACGGTTTTTTCTTTTTCGACATATAAAAAACCATTGGGAATAGTATTAGAAAGAGACTCAATATTTTTTGTAAGTTCTGCATATTTTACAACCTTTGAATCAAAACCCATTTCGAGAGAAGCACTGCCCCGCTTACTTTCTGTTTGTACAAACTGTACCCCATCCATATGTTTTATAGCTGTAATAAGCGGACTAATATCTGTATCTATAGCAATTGCTTTGCGCTCATTCTCGAATTCAATTGATGCAAAAACATGTTCTGTATTTTTTGAGCTTAAATCCTTACCTAAAAAAATAAAAACTGCAAAAGCCCCAAAAAATAAGAGAACATATGCCACTATTGCTCTTTTTTTATTCTTGATACTACAAATGCATAATCGTAAAAAAAATCTGGTATATATCCTTCTGATTTTTTTGTGTATAGTATCTGGTATGCATAACCGGTTTGAGTCACATCTAAAAATAAAACAAGGAAATGCAATGATGCTTAGCAAGGTTGTGTTTACAATCATAAGCGCAATTGTAAATGCAATAGGTCGAACGCCAGAGATAATTGAGTCAAAAAAATAAAGTGGTACTAGTGTTACAATAGTAGTAAGAGCCGAAAAACAAATTGGCGGAAATATTTTTTTTATTGTGGAGTAAAAATGTATTCTATTTTTTTTCTTTTGGTGTACATCTGCAATAAGTAATAATGGATCAGCAACAATCCCGAGCGAAAGACTTAAACCAACGAGAGTGTACTGGTTAAGTGAATATCCAAAGATGTGTAATTGAGCGACTGTCCACAAACAAGTTATGCACAAAAAAGCTATCAGCAAAGCAGTAGTAGCTGCATTTGGAAAAAAGAGTGGCGTACAAAATACAATACATACAAAACTAACAGCAAGAGCTAATACAACATCTTGAATAAGAGCAAGAATATATCGAGAGGAATCGTATACAACTACATATGCATTTTTATCTATATTGCTCTTTTTAAGTATAGAATTGCATTCAGCGGATAACTGAAGAATATTTGCATCATAGGTACTCCTAATAAAAACAACTACAACCTCCCTACCATTTAGCCGCACTATTTCTTGCTCTCGCCTATGTCCAACTTCTATTTGGGCTACATGTTCTAGGTCAACTAGATTGTTATCAATACGTACAGGGATTTTTTTAAGTTCATCTAGGGAAGTAATCTTAGTATCAAATCGAACATTTGTTACCAAACGTGAATTTTGCAGACTTGCTGAAGGACTAATAACATTTGATTCTTGAATAATACTAGCAAATAAAGAAGGCCCTATTTTGGCATGTGCAATTTTTTCCGAATCATAATTTGCATGAATCTCTGTAATATTACCTCCACTTACTACCACACTGGCAACCCCTTCTATAGATTCAAAATGCCGCTTTAAATGCCTGTCAATATATGAGCGAATAGCATTTGTGTTTCCATGCGATATAAAGGCTATGCTCATAAAAGCTCTCTCATTTACGTCTGAGGAATAAATGCGAGGTTTTTGTACAGCTTGAGGAAGCTGCACATATAAGTCATTAACGCAATCTGAGAGAGCTGCATAAGTAAAAAGCTTAGGTAGGTTCTTTTCAAAATAAAGCACAGTGGTAGATTTTCCGTAGTCAGAGACAGATTGAATTTCTTTTAGGCCACTAAACCCTTGTAATTTTTGTTCAAGGGGGATAGTAATAAGGCTTTCTATATAGCTCGCATCCATTCCATAATATTCAAATTGAATGCTATACACCATTTCTGTAAGATTAGTATCCTTTCCTAGACGTATATCGCGCACTATAAACACGCACAAAAAGGTAATTGTACAACAGAGAAAAAACATTTGTATATGATTTTGTAAAAAATGCTTCATATACTCATCTCCCTTCTTTGTAAAATCATCAGAAAAATAACAGGAACGACACAGAGCACTAAAACAGCAGAAAAAAGTAAGCCACCAATAAGACATAAAGATAAGGAAGACTGAGCATGTATGTTATATGGATCAATAGAAAACGGCACAAGTGCACATACCGTTGTTAACGTAGTTATAAGAATAGGTCGTAGCTTCTGAGAACTCATTTGTATTATTACCTGATGATTTAGTTTTTGAGCATGCACATAGTGCTCATATAAAAGAATTGCATTATTAACCGATGTACCAAACAGTACAATGAGTGCAATAACTGCATTTATCGAAAATACCTTATCAAATAAAACGAGTGTAAATAGAGAGCCAGAAAAGGCTGGAGGTAAAGCAATCAAAATAAATACTGGGATAGAAAAAGATTCAAACTGCGCACCTAAAACAACATATAATAATACAACAATTAAAAAAAGAAAAAGAAAACTATCTCCAAATAGTTCTTGTAGGTCTAAATTACGTACAGAAATAAGTGAATTAGCCACTTGTGGTTTTATGGAGGTTAATACCTTTGCATCTTTTCGATTGTACCGAAACAATACTTTTTCAGTTTTCTCTTGCGTAAAGCTACCAAGCAACCTCAGAGGTACACGCTGATCTCCAATTAGCACAGAGACATTTTCTATATCTTCGATTGATTGAATTGTTTCGTCTTCGTAACGCACTAGCAACGGGATTTCTCTACCTTCTTCATAAAAAGGAACAGTGTACACCCCCTCTATAGATTGACGTGCTAGTGTAGCAAGAGATAGAGGACTCACATTAAAGCGGGCAGCACTCATTCTATCGGGGGTAAAAACCCACTCCGTATGAATTTCTTGCGGCAAAATCGAATCTTTTTTTTCTACACTTTCTTTTGCTTTTTTCCACAGGAGGTCATCAGTTTCTGCCTGAGCAATGTATATATCACCTTCCAAATCTAAAAAACGAGCTAAAATATCTTTGTCACTCTCAATATGTATTGTGTAACCTATTGCGCTAAAAATATTTTGTAATGACTGAATAGCATGAACTGAATCTATACTACTAGTTTGATTAAGCTTTACTGTTACATGTAATTTAGAATCTTGTGCGTCATATGCGGATAGTTGCACATAATCATCTTTTTCAATACCATCAAGAATCTCTATTGAACTAACAAAACTCTGTTCAAGAAAAGTATTATTGATATGCGTTGCTGATTCTCGCAAATATGCTACTGTAGTACCCTGAGGAAAAACAACGTTAAGATGCACTACATTATTCTGCATGGTTGCAAGTATTTGATATTCTAACTGTCCGATAGAAAGAAGCCCAATCAAAAGACAAATAGCTACAAGAATAACTGTAGAAATTTTATGATTTAAAAAAAAGCATAAAGCTTTTTGATAACACTTTTCTACTTGGATAAAAAAGTGATTTTGTGAATTTTCGCTCTGGAGCATCTTTGCTATGTTTGATTTTGAAAGCAGTAAAACACAAAGTGCAGGAATTAAACTAATCGAAAGTAAACACGAAGATAAAATTAACACAATAATCGTAAGCGCCATATCTAAAAACAAATCGGCTAATAAACCATTTAAAAAAAAGATAGGAATAAAGACAACTATGGTTGTAATACTAGAGCCAAAGGTGGAAAGACAAACAGATTGACTTGCATCACAAACAATTTCAACCAATTTCCTATGCGAAATATTTGCCTGATTGCTTTTTAGTGTAGTTACAATCTTTTTTTGAATGCTCTCAAGTACGATAACTCCGCAATCAACAACCATTCCTATGCCGATTCCCATTCCAGAAAGAGTCAGTAGGTTAAGAGACTTACCAAAAACGCACAATACAAAAATTGCCAACAGCATTGAAACAGGAATAATTGAAGATAAGATTAAAGCCACAAGAGCGGATCTTAAAAATAATAGAATTACCAGTGTGCTTACTAACAAGCTAATTACAGCTGCACACAATAATGTATGAACTGCTTTGGTCATATGTGCCGACATATCCGAGACAATGGCAAAATCATAATAATCTGCATACAACTGAGAGAATGTATCAAGTTCTGATTGAACCTGCTTCGATACTTTTATAGGAGAGACAGTAGTTTTTTTTGTAATACTAATTCTAATAGCTTCCTTACCCATATGCATAAAAAAACTATTCTGATCTTGATATGTGCGAGAAGTTTGTGCAATATCGCGTATATGTAATGCTCCTCCATCATTAAAGGCAACAATAGTGTTACCTATATCATCCATACTTGAATACAAACCAGCAGTTTTTACAAGTAACTCTTTGTTGCCATCTTGCACAGTCCCTGCAGGATACTCAAAATTTGAAAGTGAGATTGTATGCGCAATAGATTCTAAACTAAGAGAGCGTGCCTCTATTCTATCTTTTGCAACCTCTATAGCTATTTGCTCTTTATGGCCGCCGCTAATGTGAACGTGCGAAACCCCTGTTAATTGTTGCAAACGCGGTTTTATATCACGCTCAACAACATGCCGCGCATACAATAAGTCCTGATCTTTGGGTGTTACAGCAACAACAAGTGTCTCATGTTGAACAGAATGTATTTTTTCTACAAGAGGTTTCTTAGACCCTGATGGCAACACGTGAAAAACGCTGTCAATTATTTGTCGACTATCAATCAAGGCCATGTCAACATCAATACCACGATGCAGCTGAATAGTTAACAGCGATAAGCCATCTCTGGAAACTGATGACATTGTTTTTACACCTCGCAAAGCAGCAAAGGCATCCTCTAACGGAATTGTTAATAGTGCGCGAATATCTTTTGCACTTATTCCTTCAAACTGTGTCGAAACAAGTATTTTCTGCTCGCTAAAACTTGGCAAAAAGTCTATAGAAATAATACATGCACAAAAAACACCTAAGAAAACAAGCGTAATAATCAACATTATTACAGATATTGGATGCTCAGTAGAAAAATTAATAATTCCTTTCATTTTTTATTCACCGTACTTGTAAAACTATCAACTAAAGTATTTCCGAGCGTATCGCAAATATTTTTATCAATATACAGTTCTATTAATCCATCCTGCTTTGAATTAGTAATTCCTGCAAATGCATGTAAGACAGATATACGGGCATTTGCGTCGATATCACCACCTATTCCGGTAAGCAGTGTATTTATGTTATGTGTTGCATACTCAGATTTCTCAAGCCTCTCCATTGATTTTAGAATAATGCTTACACAATTATTTGTAGTAAAAATATTAATTGATTCTTTAGCTGAATTTTCTGTAATACCATCAGAGGCAGCTGAAGCACTAAAAACAAAATACATAGGAACTAGGACTTCATTACTACCAGTGGCTGGAGCAAATCTTGTTACATCAAGAACTAAGGTCGAATAATCGGTATGAGAGCTCACCTCAAAATAATCTTCGCGTTGATTTCCAGTTCCTATGTGTAAAAATGCTGCAAGAAATTCCACAGCGCGCTCTTTTTCGTTATTAAAAACGAGCTCATAGGTACTACTCTCTTTTATTTGATTTTTGCTCAAATCTTCAATACCATTTTTTATATGCAAAATATATGGTTTTTCCCAAATCGGCCTTTCTTCCAAAACAATGCGCGCTTCTGTTTTGTTTTCGGTACTAACATCAACAGAAAAACTCACTTGTGGCTCAAATCGAATAAAACGAGAAACTGCTTCTATATCAACAGGTTCGTTAAACTGAAGCAAAAAAGATGAACTGAGCATTTTCTCTGAGCGTGTATTTTTTTGTATGGGCTCAGATAAAAGAACAGAGGGCAAGTTGCTCTCGGCTTGATAGAGCTCGTACTCTGGAGGTATATTGTCTGTACCGTATAGAAATGTACTGGTAAAGTCTTTAATTAATGCATTGTTATTCTTATCTGTAAGATCAGTAGATACAGTAATTATATATCTTTCTTGCTTAGTTAGGGGGCTAGTTGGTCGTACATTAACCACCGTATTATCGTCAAAAAAATCACAAACAAACTCAATAGAGGGACTAATGCTAAAGGCATCATAAAACGAGGCCTCATCTATTGATTCAGAAAATATACATTGTATATATTCAAGAGAGTCTACCTCTTCTTCGTTGCAGGGGTAAATAGAACTTATAAGCGGTCTTACGCTTTCCTCTCGTGTCGAAAAAAAGTGTTCAGACTTCTGTAAAAGAGAATTACCTTTTATATCTTCAGCCTGCTCATTTATCGTTAGTACATAGTCTTTGTTTTTTTTAATTCCATTTTGCGGATAGAAAAGTACGACATATCCATCAATGGCGTACCTGCCAGTAATAGTTTTGCTATCTTCTGTTATTAGAATTGCATTTTTTATTGATGAGATTGCAGGTTTTTCGGAAAAAACAATCTGTATAGGATCGGCAAATTCTACCGAAACAACCTGTAATGGTGGTAGTAAGAAAGATGAACACGATACAAAATAGAAACATACTGCTAGAACGAGCAAACGCCCTATCTTCTTTGCATAAGGGTACATCAACGTACAGTAAATACTAACCATAGATCCTCCTTTATATATTCACCTGCTTGGTTAACTGGACCATCTACTCCGCCACGAATAAAAAGTTTGTATTGATTCTCAAACTCCTCGCTCACAGAAAAGTTGTTCCAGCGCATAAATAAAGTGTCGCCTGCCAAGTTCCAAGAGACTTCTTGTAAAACAGGCGTATTAGCTGTAGTTGGAAAAAATGCTTGCATCGAAACAGCCTCTATGCTGCGCTTTTTATCTTTACTTCCAATCGCACTCGAAAAATGAATATATACTTCTAACTCATTTCCATTATCAGTTTTTTTTACCGTATACTCAGCATTTTCTGCTGGAAAAGACCTTGCAACAATTGTATTGCCAAAATTTATAGATAACACTTCTAAATAACGTTGTGCACTGGTAAAATAAAACTGTTTATCAGAAAATAAGCGTAAGCCAGCTGTATCTTGTAAGGACGTAGAAATAGAAAGAGTATATCGTGTATCAAGGCTATAATGTTGTTCTGGTATAAACAAAAATTGGGTAGGAGTAGATTTGTCTGCAACTACGTATCCTGGAATTGTAGGTTCAAAAGAAAGTGCAGAACGTAGACTTTCAATATCGATAGGTTTATTGAATACAAAGCCAATTGGAAATTTTTCGTGCAAATTTCCATCTAGCTCAAGGTCATATCTCCAACTATAAGAAGGACCCACTGTAGATTCTATCATAGTAACCGGATGAACAGATACAATCTCTGGAAGAACAGTGTCGTGCGGTGCATAAAAAACGCCCGAATGCTCTGTTTGTAAAAAGTATCCATCTTGCGACTCAATCATACCTAATTCCCACGTATAGACCGTATTACATACCCAGCCATCTTTAGGGGTAATGCTTACAAGAGTTTTTTCATTGTTATATGTTATGCTCATCTGAATAGCTGGATATAAAGAGAAAGCTTTTTCGAAACTACTAATAGTAATTGGCTTATTAAAGCTAAAAGTAAGAAATTCATCATTTAAAATTCTTGCAGTATTTTTAGGAGTGTGAGCAATAAGCTCTAATACTTCTGCTAGCTGTCCGTACCTAAAATTCCTTTGAATATGCACTGGATAGCTTCTATTATCCTCTGTACGTACTTCTCCCTGTAAAAGAAGCCGATAAGACACACCTTTTTGCCAGCCAGTTTTTGGTTTTACATACAGTTTATTAGCATCCCAAGAAAAATCCATTTCTATATACACAGAATCGGCTTGTAACGAAATACTATTTTCTACACTTTTTGTATGCGCATCTATCGAAAAGAAAAATTGCACATATTCTTCATCGTAGAAGGAGTCATCTTCTGCAATAGAGCAAGTAACACTCAAGCTTTCCCAAGTTACCAAGGGACATGCAAAACATAAAACAGTAAAGGGAAGCAAACAAATATAATAGTATTTAGAAACTAACATATTGACCCTCCTTTAAAAAAGGAGAAGGATTTTGTATATACACATCGCCTTCTTTAAGCCCCGAAAGAATCCAAACACGGCCATCTTTTTTACGGTATACATCTATTGGCTTTAATACCGCTAAATCATTTACAACACAAAAGACAGCAAACTCACTATCGGATTTTTGAACGAGTGAGTCTTCGTCTACATATGCATACGGAATAGGAGTTTTTTGCGGAATACTACATTTTACAAACATACCCGGCCGCACAAGCATATTTGAGTTTTGTATTTCTGCCTTTACTGTAAAATTTCCACTTTGTGGATCAGCTATAGGAGAGATTTCGCTTATGCGTGACCCTTCGTTTTTGTTAAGTGCCGGAATTTCAATTTTAATAGGTGTTCCAATAGTAAAATGTGCTATATCTCTTTCTTGAATAAAAAACAGCGCATACACACGAGAAATATCTAGTATAGTTGCAAGTGTCTCGTTTTGTGGAATATATTCGCCATTTTCAAAAGCAACTGAACTAATAACACCATCAACAGGGGCAATTATTGTAAGCTCTTTTATAAGGTTTTTAACTGAATCCAAGTTTTTTTGTGCGCTAACAATTCCTGCCTGTGCAGATGTTATCTGTGCTGCAGTGGAACGGGTATTCAATTCTATAAGTAGTTCTTTACGTAATACAGGATTTTGCGGCACTATTCAAGACTAAGTCTTCGTTACGTAACCCCAGCAAAGAAATATCTATTTCTTTTTTAAGAATACTAAGATCAACATATTTAGCTTGTGCTGCTAATTGCATTTCTGAGTACGCTGACTGGCTAAGTCCTCCAACGTGATACAACTGCTCATTTTTTTCTAATCTCTCAGACATTTGAGCAAACTCAAGCTCTTGCTGCTCTAAGTTTAAAGCACTTTGTTCTATCGCTAAGAGACGCCTCTCTACAACTAAGCGGTCTTCTCGCATTTTTGACTGAGCAAGCGCCAAGTCTGACTTAGCAGAAATTAATGCATTTTCGACCTGCTCCTTTTGTATTTCTAACTGAATATTTCGTAATTGAGCTAAAACCTGCCCCTTATGCACCGTATCACCCGGTTTTATATAGAGTTCTACAAGTGTGCCTTCTACAAGAGGCGTAACATCATTTTTTGTTTTATATAGCACGGTACCAAAACTATTAAAGTCTTCTTGAACTGTTTCTGCCTTTACTAAGGCTGTTTGCACATGAACTATTTTACTAGAATCTAGTTGCTCTACTGGCTCAGAGCAGGAAACAAAACATAGTAACAAAAAATAATATACAGACTTTGGGTACACAAAATCATTCACTACACACATAACGCAACTCTCCAAATGGTATATGAGCACTCACTTCCAAAGAACGTTCGAGTAAAACAGCAGTTACCAATAAGTCTATAAGAGTTGTTTTTTGTTGTGCAATTTCTAATAAATCATTTAAAAAATCTATTGCTTTAATTTCTCCACTTTCCAATTCAATTTTACGAAACTCTAGACGTAACTGTGCAAGCTCAATTGATTCTTTGGTTAGTTGAATATTAAACACACAATCTTCATATGAATAAAGTGTATCCCGCAATGCTTCTTGCAACGCTGTTTCTGTATTTGCACGCTGCAACCTACTTTGTAAAATACTTAATTCATTTATTCTTTTTTCTACAAAAAAAGTACTGCTCGGAAGTACCTGCATTTGAACTGCGTTTTCTAAGCTATGTAATCCATCGTTAGTAAATCCATAGCCATTAGAGACGCTAAGGGGAAAAAGTTTATTATTATCAAAATGCAAAACAAGCTTTAGCTCATAAGAAGGCATTGTTAGCGGATATGTCGCTCCGGTAAAACTTACGCCACCCTCAAGCACAACAGTAGGTACATACGAATGAGCTACATTGTGCTGTTTTACAGCTGCATTAATAGCAGTATCCTGTTTTTTTAACTCAATATTTTTTGCGCGGATTAAATACCATAGCTTTTGTTCATATTGTCCGAGTTGAATATGCTCAAACGTATGCTCGATTAGGCCGTTTACTGTAAGTACAACCTCTTGTTCTAATCCTAAGATTGTTTTTAGTTTTCGCAAGTGTTTTTCTAAATCTCGTTCTGATTGAGCATATTCATATTCGATTTGCAAAAAGCTAATTGCGTATTCTAAATAATCTGTCTGTAAGGATAAACCAAGTGTGCTTTCTGTCTGCGAAATACGCAGTTGAGTTCGAGCGTTTTCTACAAGTTCTTTTTGAATAAGTGTACGTTCACGTTGTTTTATATACGCATAGTAATGAGTCAGTACTTCTGAAGCAAAATTTCTTTCTTTTTGTTCATACTCTTGATATGCATAATAGCTATTAATTCTGCCTAACTCGTATAAAAGACGTGTTTTGCCTCCATCATACAGTTTTTGCCCTACAGAAAAATGTATGGACTTAGAACGGCTATCCAATGCATTTTTATGAATTGTATCAGATTCAGAAAATCCAACTCCAATAGCAGGTAAGAATTCTCTAAACGATAGATGCGCTGCTTGCATATTTTCTAATGTTGCTTGTTTTACATAACGATATTCATCTGAGTTTCGGAGAGCAATCTGTACAGCCTCTTCAGCAGAGCTTACTGACACTTGAGCAAACACAAAACTCATTGAAAAAAATACCACTGTTGCCAGTAAAATAAAAGTAGATTTCATAAGGTTCCATTATTTGCATAACCTTGTAACAAAACAATTTTTTGAACTAATGGAATAATATACATATATTGATTTTTTGCAGATAACAGTGTTTTATTACCAGATAGAAAACTATGTTCACTTACAAGGACAGTTTCTTGTGAGTCTTTTACACTAACAGCAATAAAGACCGAATAAACAGGGCTTATACCTTCCATAAGTGACCTTTGTATAACATGAATATGTAAAGCTGTCTGATCGTTATCCCTATCTTTTTTTTCAGAGTTCGAGTCATAAAACAGAGGTTCTACCATTTGTTTTATTTGATTTTGAGCACTTTTATCTTCAACAAGATCAGCTTCCACCCGCACAAATACATCGTTTACTATAAAAGGCTGCAAATGCTCACTTACATATGAGTGAGAATTCGTAACGCAAGAAACAAAAACAATAAAAATAATGGATAACAGTAATACTCTCCCATAGGTAGGCATTAATTGTCGTAAACTGCGTCTTATATGCCTCCAATAGTTTTTTTTATTGCTCATGTTCAGCTCCTCCTTCAAAGACTAACTCAAAGTCTCCAAAAATACTCTCTAAGGAGCTGTTAGAATCACTTACAGAACGAGCTTTTTCTACATAGTCTTCAGCTCGTTCTTCCATTTCCGAAACGTACAATAGATAAGCTAAATCCATAAAAACCTTCCCAGAATCTTTAAGTGCAAGTTCTGCACGCTTAGCCATCGAAAACTGCAGGCTGTAGTCCTTTGTATGTAAGCCTAAAAGTGAATACAGATAGTACAAACGCCAGTCTGCTTGATTAAACGACAACTCTCTATCTAAGAGTTTCTCTGCTGTTGTATAATTTTTTAACAAAAGATGAGTTCTAATACGCCAAATACGCGCATCAGTATATTCAGGATAAGTCTTTATAAGTTTTTCAAAGTTTACAAGTGCTTTTTCTAAGTTGCCCAAGAAAAACAGCATTTTAGCTTCCAAAAACTGCGCTTGATAGAATGAACTATCAGCCTTAACAGCTGCTTGAGATAGCTCAACAGCTGTATCTAAGTTTTCTTCACTATAAGCAGAAAGCGCTGCAATGTAGAGCCTTTCTGCTTCCCCTTCAGTGCCACGACACGACATGCCAATTAAGATACTTAAAAGGCTAGCAATCATGCAGAAGAGCCTCATATAGTATCCCTAAAACAACATATCGTCTATTAAGTCTACTTGAGAATGATCTAAACCATACAAATCACATGCTTCTAAACGTGCAAGATGAGCAAAAGAACCATCGGGTGCATATTGAATTGTAGATTTAAGCACTTCAAGATAGTCCATCTTGGTCTCTGGATGAACAAGGCTCAATGCTTGCCACAAAGTCCAGTAATATGATGAAAATGTGGTAAAATAAGGCAGAAGCTCCATTAAAGCAATAACCGTTAGTTGATCAACATTTGTCTTAGACAGTACTTGCCATTTAAGTAGTGCATACTGCGCAATAAATGAGTCCATTACATTAACAGGTAATTCTCCACCTTTATACCGAGCATCTTCTCCCCCTGCCACAGTATCCAAAAGAAAAATTAGTTGCATGTAACTCATATCGCTATTCTCATCTGCAACTGAAAGAAACCCATTACCTGAGCGCATAAGATAGTATAAGAAATTATTTTTTTCTTCTTTTGTTGCATTTGGGAGCTTATACTCATACTCTAAATACAAATATAAAAGCGATTTATTTGTATTATTAAGTCTTCTATACAAGACAGCGCCAAATTCCCCTAATCCAGGTATATACATTTTCTTACCCAAAAGATTATTTAGAAGAACTTCACTTTCCTCGTAACGCTTAGCTCCTGCTAAAACACTCATATAAATGTATTGTTCAATAGGGTTTAACTCAACTAGCCCCTCTACTGCAAGGGCATCAAAGATTTCTAAGGCCTTAGCAGTATTACCCATTTGTGCATACGCATGCGCAGAAATTGGCAAATACTGCTGAGCAGCACTCTCATCGATTTCTAAAGCTCTATCAACAGCCTCAACAGCATTCGCAAATTCTTCTGCCTCTAAAGCCGTCTTTGCAATGGATCCATAAAAAGAAATCTCTTTAGAATCCTTCGTAGAAGATTCCTCTGCACAAGCTGCAAAGAAAACAAAGGTGCACAACAAAATACATACTGAATTCTTCATACATACTCCTCTTACGCATCAAATTAAAACTGCGTATGTAGTATATATAGTAAACGACATTCAAATTTTGTGCATTTTTTTTAAAAAAAATCGTTTTTTCTGCAACGTGAGTAATTTTATGTATTTTGTTTGTATGATAAGGCTTCTAAATTATATTACTATCGTGTTCGCGAATATCAAGGGCATCCCAAGGGTAGCAACACCATGCATCAGGAAGTTCTTGCCCGCAAAAATACTTTTTAACTTCTGGTGGGATTGACCCTTTTTTAGGTTTATTTTTTTTGTGTAAAACAGCTACAGCTATTTCTTGCGGCTCGTGTCGAAGGAGTTCTTTAATACAGTATTCTAGGGTTGCAGTTGTATCATCAACTTCATCAACAAGGAGTATACGCTTGCCGGTCAGTTTTTTTGTGGCATCATCTATCCATTGAATTTTATCTGGTTCATTTTGTAATACATTTTCATCGCTATAATATTTTATCCCAACAGTTAGAATAGGTAGGTTTATGTATGTCTTCATCATACGTGCAGGAATAAAACCTCCCGTTCCAATGGCAACAATGAGCTCGGGGTCATACTTACTTGCAGTAATTTCTTCAGATAGTTTTTTTACTGTCTCATGAATCATGTTATAGCTAAAATACATTTTTTCAGACATACGTTTCTCCTAACAAATATTACAGTACTTTCTTTTCTAAATAGTACTGCTTTTTTTCTAATTCATCAAGGTACTTTCCCTTTTTTTAATTTTATGCTAACATTGGATGCGAAAGAAGGAATTTAATTTTGGTATTATCAAAAACTATCATCCTAGCGCTCATCGTATCACTCCACACTTGGCTTTGCTTCAGCTTAGCTGATCGAATTTTTGAAAAAACAAAATATACTTTCTTTTCATATATTTTTTGTATAGTAAATGCAGTATGTGTAATTTTTGCCTTTAATTACTACAATTACTTTAGCTCTGGCTTCTATTTAATCCTAGTAATAATACTGTTTTTTCAGCTAAAACTACTATTCATAGATACAGGTGTTGCTACTGCTACCGTGTGCTGTGGCTTAGTTATTCACCTCTTTGTACTTAGGTCTATAATAATTGCCATATTTGCCCTTATCTACAAAACTACAATTTTTACAATTGTAAATGAGCAACACTTATTTTATATTACGACTATTAGCTCCTACATTTTACATGGTGTTGCAATTATACTTTTTAATCGCTTTGTTCCTTCCAAATATTTAAAGATAATTGCAGAAAATGTTGAGTTACTCGGATTTATATTTGCAGTAACAGCAATAATAGTCAGCATGCTTATACAAAATGCAAAAATATTTGCTGTCGAGGTAACAGGTGCAATAATACCCATGCAGCAACTATTTTTTCCTTTTTTACTTTTAGTCCTATTTTATGTTTCCTTGCTTATGACATTTAGAATAATTCAACTACACAATTATAAAAAAAAGGCTTTTGATTTAGAAGATCAAGTTAATAAGCAAGAATCCTTAAAAAATGCACTTTTTAACCTTGCTAAAATTGTAATAGAAGTTAATTGTTCTCAAGATAAAATGACTCGATTAGTTGTAAATGAAATAGAAATTGACATAAAACAATATCCTTCATATACAAACTTTCTTAAGGGTATGGCAGCTAGCTATGCATTAGAAGAAGATTTATCGATTGCAACATTTTACACGAGTGAAGAAATAATTTCTGAATATAAAAAAGGGAATAAAGAACTATCCTATGAATATAGGTCGCTAACTTCTGAACCACAACCGCACGAAAAAAAAGAGAAAGAAGAATACGTTTGGCATAAAATGCGTATTAGAACTGAAAAAGATGCAGAGTCTGGAGATATTATTGCCTTCTGCATAGTTAACGAAATACACGGCGAAAAAGAACTCGAAATAAAACTTAGGCATAAGGCCGAAAGAGATTCTCTTACTGGCGCATATAATCGAGAGGCTATAGATACATATATAAAAAAACATTTGGCATTACATAACGAAGGTACTCTCTTTGTTTTTGATCTTGATAATTTTAAAGAAATAAACGATACATTTGGGCATAGTTATGGCGATATGGTACTAAAGGAAGTATACGAAAAAACACTACATCTTTTTCGCGCAGACGATTTAATTGCACGTTTTGGTGGAGATGAATTTATTGTTTTTACACCTCAGCAACTTTCGCAGCAAAGTATTGTAACAAAAGCAGAAAATCTGTGTAAACAGATTAGTACAACCTATACAAACGATGACTCAATCGAAATCCATATTTCGTGTAGTCTTGGTATATCGCAAGCACCTACTGATGGTATTGTATATTCAGACTTATTCGATAAGGCTGACGCGGCTATGTATGCATCAAAAAAGAATGGAAAAAATACGTATACAATCCATTCTACCCATACAAATACGTAAAGCACTCAATTGGATATGAGCGAATCCATGCAAGAATACCACTTACACATAGACTTAGACGCCTTTTTTGCTTCTGTTGAACAGTTAGATTTTCCTGAGTATCGCGGAAAGCCTGTTATTGTTGGCGGTTTACCAACAGACAGAAGAAGTGTTGTCTCAACCTGTTCTTATGAAGCAAGAGCGTTTGGCGTTCATTCGGCTATGCCTACTGCAAAGGCTTTTCAACTTTGTCCGCAAGGAATTTATGTTCGCGGTAGAATGGAGCGGTATCAGGAAAAATCGCGAGAAATTATGCAAGCGCTTGGAGAGTTTTCTCCCGATGTTCAACAAATGTCTATAGATGAGGCTTTTTTAGACCTTACTGGCACGCAAAGACTTTTGGGCAAAAGCGAAGATGTTGTTATGCGTTTAAAAGAGCATATATTTGAGAAAACAGGCTTAACAGTTTCTGCCGGGCTTGCTTCTAGTAAGTATATTGCAAAAATTGCTTCGGGAATGTCTAAACCAAACGGATTTTTCGTTGTACAACCCGGCGACGAAGAATCTTTTATGCTTTCTCTCCCCTTAAAAAAAATATGGGGTATTGGCTCAAAAACGCGGATTAAATTAAATAATGCTGGCCTTTTTACAGTGCAAGAAGTACATAATACTTCTTTGCAAACACTCAAAAGTCTTATTGGTAATGCAGCTGGAGCATTTTTGTATAATGCCGTACGTGGAAAAGAGGTACATACCTTTGATGAGGAGCCAAAATCACATTCTATAAGCTCAGAGTCTACATTTTCGTTTGATTTAACCGATATGTATACTATAGAGACACATATAATGCTTCTATCACAAGATGTATTTTTTAGAGCAGTACACAAAAAACGTAGTGCAAAGACAGTAAGTGTAAAAATTAGGTACGAGGACTTTACTACTGTATCGATACAAGAGACAGTTCTTAATAGTTTTACCACAGCAAATGAGTTAAACGAAAGAGCATTTGCTTTACTAAGAAAAAAATACGAATATGGACGAGGAATTCGCCTTTTGGGGGTTGCCTTACAAAATGTGCAAGTAGAAACTGCAAAGCAAGGCGAATTATTTGATACAGGCTCAGAGAAACAGGAAAAATTGGAAAAAGCATTAATAGCTTTAAGAGAAAAGCACCCAGATATTCAAGTACAAAAAGCACGCCTCTTAAAGCAAAATAAAAGCAGCTCTAAAAAAAATCTTTCTATGCTATTTGCTTTTTTAATGGCAGGGCTACCCTTTATATTGTCTTTTTTTGCACAACCTGCATTTGCCCAGTTACCTTTTTTTGAAGTTCCCCTTCCTTTACAAGAAGAAACGCCTCCTTCTCTTTTTCAGTACACAGTAGATGATCAAAATATCGAATTTACAGCATCTGGATCTTGGGAGGCTACCATTTCTAGTGAGGCAGAAATTCGCCTCGAAGAAGATGACCCGCTACAACTTTCGCTTACCCCATTTATTTTTCAGCAGAAAACAGATTTATCTCTTTGGTTTATGCTTAATAAGCAGTGGTATTTTGAAGCGAACTTTATAGATGGATATAATCAAAATAGCCTTGCAGCAGGATATGTAAGTGACGATATTATTAAACACGTTCGAATTGGTAACAAGGGTATATTGTTTCCAAACTATTACGATTCTGTAATTGGCGAAGGAGATATAATTGCACCAGGTATTATGGCGGAATTTTCTAATAACAACTGGGCTGTACACAGTGCAATCCGTTATGAATCGGCTCAGTTTAACGAAAAAACATACTCTGGTTTAAACGAAATTGGAAGCAATTCAATAGGTCTACAAAATTGGGAACAGGGTCGCTTTTTTGCACTTCCTTCTTCTGAAATAGCTTCTGATATTAAAGATGTATATGTGGAAGATGATGATTCTCAATTTGCAGAATTTACAGATTCGCAAAATAGAAAATATCGCAAATTAGAAAAGTCAGAATATTTTATACGCCCTTTACAAGGTATGTTAAGCTTAAACGAAAAGGCTGAAGGAAGGATCCTGCTAACATTCTTAACTGAGACAGAATCTTCTCTTTCTGCTACCCTTGGAACCTATGCACAAGTTAATACCTTCCTTGGAGATACACAGGATTTCTTTGGTACAAATATAAGTCTCGAAAGTTTTAGTGGTAAAAGCCAAGCTAGTGATTTTTTTACGACTCTTTCTTCTGGGGTGGGTAAAGCACTTATTGTTTACGATGATCCGTACTTCTCCCCTTTTGAAGTTTCGACTTATTATGATATGGGAAATAGCACAGGAAACCTAAGCGTACAATATTTGTCGAGCGGAGTTACGCTTCCAAATACAAGAGCTACCTTTGTTACTGACTTTACTCTCAGTCAGCAAGATAATACGCTTACTGTAAATCAGCAATCAACTCAAGACGCATATGCACAAGTATTCAAAAGCAATTTTTCTACACCAAGCGGCCAAACAAGTCTTAGTTCCCCTGAGGTTCGCTATCCGCTAGCAGATATTGCTCCACTTGCTTACCTACAACATGGAAGTAACCTTGAACAAGCACAAGAAATAGTTATATATGCAGAAAGCTATTCAGCAGACACAGGCTATTTTATAAGCAGTAATGCTATTCCAGGAACAATTCGAGTGTACCGAAATGGCTTACTCGATAGCTCCTATATTTACAAGCCACTTACAGGAGAAATTTTATTTTCTTCTCAGCCTTCTAGCTTTGATACAATCCGAATTACTTGGTTAGAAAACTCAACAACAGCAACAGATGCCTCGCTTGCCGCAGCACTAGGCTTTACCTACAATATTTTTGATAACTTACGGTTTATTAGTTCAGTAAGTACTCGCTGGTCTTTTAGCGAAAACGACTACAGCTCATCTGGATCAAGCCTTCCTGGAACAGCACATATCTCTACAGGTATAGAACTAGATACCGAAGAGTTGTATTTAAAGACAACAGCGCTTGCTACATACGAAATATCCGATGTAACTGGTACACATCGTATGCTCAGCATGGATGATTCGCAACCACAGTATATCTACCTAGTAGAAGATAGCGCTGTAGATCTTCCAGATGGGTTTGTTCCAACATTGCGTGATGCAGATGGTAGCACTCTAGAGATACTCTCTTACATTAACAAAGACAATTTTTCTGTATATACGGTAAGTGGCTCAAACCATGGGATTATTGGTTCTGTTATAGATTTAGAGTGGAATTTAATGGCAGATGAATGGGCAGCACAAACAATCGACTTAGGAATTGCAGTCTCGCAGCTCCAATCTGCCCAGCAATTTAGTATTTTGCTTAAAAATTCTACAGCTTTACCGGCTAATACAAAAGTGTATTTACAACTCGGTGTATCTAGCGAAGAAGATTTTACCTACGAAAATACCAGTGCTGTTAGAACGTGGGATATAACAAATCAAGTTGACTCGTACAGCAGTGCAAACACTTCTTTACGTCAATCAGAGATTCGCATAGACTTAAATGATGTAGATAGGAGTGTATTAAGTGTTAACCAAAATGCGCGTATTATTGTAGTTTACGATAGTATTAGCACAACAACAGGTACACTCTCTGTTGGGTATGCCCAACTTAAGGGCCTTAGTTTTTTACAAACTGAGGGAGACAAAATTACAGTGGAGCAAGTCCCTCCCCCCGCGGCACTACCTGCAAAGGTTCGCTTTAACGAGAACGAGATTAATACTGCTCTTCACCTTGAATGGGATTGGAATACTACAAGCAGCGCAGAAATTACACGGTTTATACCAGCTGTACCGCTCACCTCTTATAACGCGCTTACATTATATATATATGCAGAAAAACCCATAATAGATAGCACCGTTTTAATAGAATTCTTACACCGAACAGAAGATAATCCAATTTCTACACCAGTAATAAGCTATACGCTACCACTAGATACGCTTACCATAAACACATGGCAAGAAATTTCTATACCAATTCCAGATATAGACGAAGACGAATTGCCTACACAGGTTTCTATTACAGTAAGCGGAACAGGAGCAGCCGAAGGCTCTTTGTACATAGATGAGCTTATAATGCAAGATGCTATTCCACAGTACCGCGTTCAGAACGAAACAGAACTCAAATGGCAAAAAGAAGTTGTTATAGCTCAAGCTGGTAACTTTGCAATACTCGAAAATCCCACCATTGCAATAAAAAGCACACTTGGTAGGGCATTTGAACAAGAGGAGCAAGAGACTCTCTTAGATGCTCGTGCAGAAGCAGGCATAACCATTGCTAAAACTGAATTATCTGGATTTATATATAAGAATCAAGAAGAAAATCTACCTTTTGCATCTGCAGGGCATTCTGTGCGTTCTCTCTGGCCAGTATTCAATATATTTGAAGAATACATTTACAATGCAGACTCCAAGGGAACTGCAAAAAAAACTAGTGCAGAACTAGCAATACAAAATGCTGAATCTCAGTACAGATTTTCTCTGATTAGTAATTCTGCTTTTATTCAAAATTACACAAGACAAGAATCTCTTATTTCGCTCGAAGCCTTATTTCCTGTTTCTACAGCCACATACGAAATACGTAGCGAGTTTGAAGCTGGACAACTCAATCCAGATAACACAAATCCAGAACAGTTTAACTACTCTAGTGCATGGACAGAAGCTAGTAAAATACAATTTTCGACTGGGTACGAGAGTGCACAAGAGAGGCAAACTCAAGCGCGTTTGTTTCAAGCAATTAGACTTCCTTTTGCAAACTTTTCGCCACAATTAGATATTACAGCGCAAAGCTACTACACATCTTCGACGAGCAATATGCACACTGACTACACAACAAGTAACCTAGCTTTTCCTTTTTCTATTAAGAATAAACAATTTAAAATTTTTTGGAAAAAAACTACCGGAGCAGAAAAAACTATTGAGCAAGGGGGAAATTATTTTACTGATGCACAAGAATATGCTAAATCCCTTGCAGGACAAAGCGAATTACTCATACCACTTCCAATTGCAGATTTATTTTTAGATTCTGTTTCGCAGACAATGCAGTCAATTATTCAAGAAGACAACTACCTAGCAAATAGCGCTCTATTATACGAAAGCTCTTATGGACTTAGTTTTATTCGCCCCTCATTTTACACCATAGCAGATATTTTTGTTCCGTCGCGCGTATCTGCGGAATTTGGAAAAGAAATACTGGCATCGTCCACAGAGGTTTCTCAAAATTATAAGGCAGAAGCATATATAGGAATGTCTACATATAATGTCTTAGGTTCTCTTAGTGCAAAACCACTTTTTGATTGGTACGAGCAGGATGAATTTATTCAATCGCATACAGTAACACTCACCTATGGAGATAACTTTGCTAAAACATATAAAATTGCGGTTAATTCGCACATAACAGCAGGAATATATGTAAATGAGACAGACTACTTCCAAAGCGAAAATAGCATACATATTCAAAGTGATGGATCTTGGTATTTTTTAACTGGAGCTCATATCTACTACAGTGGAACAAAATCTTTTATTGCCGATCTTAGCATTCTAATTAGACCCAGTTTTGCAGAATTAGCACCTATGAGAATAATGAGAGTTGACAATCTAACATACAGTATCTCAAAACTAACTGATAATGATGAATACTACCAAGAAATAGTTGGAACACATGAACTAATTACATACCTAACTGAATTTGCATCAATAAGTGCAGAAGCCGGAATATCTGTTGCACTTGCACCTGAATATACTGTAATACAACCGCGTGTTTCTCTTAGTGGAAAATTAGAATTTTAAACAGAGCATTCTATACAATTTTAAGCTATTCAAGCGGCGCAAAGTAACCTGTCTCATCTCGGCCAGATAAATTAAGTAAGTATGCTTCGACTTCTAGAGGTATAAAAGACTCTCCAAAATTTGTTTGTCGCTGAGAAGTAAAGGTAAATCGATATAAGCCTACTGGAGAGTCAAGTACATCTTGTACAACAGTTGATAAGCCAGTCGGTCGATACACATAGTAATTATGCCCTGCTGTTTGCTCAACTAAATAATTAATTTCTGGAGGAAGCGGATTTTGAGTCACATTAATAACCGAAAAAAGGATTCCATTATTATTCATATATGCACTCAAATCGCTTAAACCGTAATTATGTAATGCAGTTTGAGAAAAAGAGCCATCTGTTATAAAAATAACAGAGCGTTTTGATTCTCCATTTATTAGCCCATTTGCAGCTAAACGAAGACTTTGATCAAAGGCTCTCTCACTACTTGTAGAAGCTTGTAATTCATCCGAGGAGAACTTGCTTAAATACGAGGGGGAACCAGAAAATTCGAGTACAGGTATATTCGAGGCGCTTATAAGCGTTATGGTACCCTTGCCCTCTAATGATGAAGCAAGCTCCAGTACAGCACTATCTACAGCATCTGCATACCGTGTCATGGTTTCTGAGCGGTCAATAATAATTGCAATATCTGCCCTATCGTTTTGTGATGCTGCACCTATTAAGGTTTGTTCTAGTACTGGGTTGTTTTCTTCAGTTAGAAAAAAATTGAGCTCTCCAAGACCAGTTACTGCTTGCCTTGTACGATTTTCTACACGCACATCTACCGCAACTTCTGGGAAAGCATCTGCATTTACTCGCTCAATTTGTACAAAAAGCCCGCCAACTAAGTCAGACATTTTTGCCATAACAAGCAGTTCATTCATCATAAAGTCAGCAGCCCAAATATTGCCATTAACATCGGACACAGCACAAGTAAGACGAGAAGGAGCATTTCCCGCAGAAGCTACCTCGGTTATTGAACCTGTAGTAGTGTCTATAGCTAAAATCTTATTTGAATCGGCTAAAAGTAATACATCTCTCCAATGTTTCATTGCTTCGGGTCGCTCTAGTGTTCCTTCTGGAACAAGAACACCAAGGTAGTTACCAGCTGTATCAAATGAGTAGATAGCCCCGTAAACAGCATCGGAAACATACACAATGTCATGTACAATTGCTATACCAGATGGTGCAGAAAATCCCTTAAACGAAGAGGATTTTGTACCAAACGTAAACAAAGGTTCTCCCACCCTATTAAATACAGCTACGCGACCATTTCCAAAGTCTGTAACATAAATATTCTCGCTAGAATCAAGCGCAAGATATTGAGGCCCTAAAAGATTACCATTTTCTAAACCAGAAGTACCAAAAGAAGTTTTATATAAACCAGCACTACTTAACATAGAAATACGATCACCTGCAAATTCACTTAGTAAAAGAGATCCATCCGATAATCGAACAATGTCCATTGGGCGATCAAACCCATTTACAGGGCCGCGAATACGCAAAGTAATATCGCCGTTTACATTCATTCGGAGTAACTCGTTGCTGCCATATGCAACAAACCATGCACCGCCATCAGGTAGCGGTAAAATAGACGTAGGCTGACTAAAGTAGGTTGTTTGCCCATCTGCCGTTTTTGAAGCAAAACTACCCGCCTCTACATAGCGCGAAAGTTCATCAAACCCACCTTGTGCCAAGCGTCTATCTTGTATTGCATTTGTTTTATTCTCTAAAAGTAAACCACCATGACCAAGCTCGGTTGCATATTTCCACTGCTGTATGGCAGCTCCTTCAATTCCCGACTTATAATAAGACTTGCCCAACCACTCCAGAATAAGTCCTTCTTCTGGCAAGTAAGATAGTGCTGTTTCGAATTGTAAAATTGCTTCGTTAAATGCACCTCGGTAATAGGATTGAACCCCACGACGAAATTCTTCTGCTGCAAAACCTCTGTCTGAAGCTGTTTGGGAATAAAGAGAAAAGCAGGCACATATAAAGAATACAACGAGAAATCGTTTGGACGCTTTGGTCAAGCTCACCGATTGCCTCCCAGTGATGCAATTTTATCTTCCTCTTTATTATCTGAAATCTGATCATGAACTATCTTAAAGTGTTCAAGAATGGTTGGATTTTTTGGCCGATTAGTTCTTGCACGTTTTAAAAATTTACGAGCGTCATTTAGAAGTCCTAACTTGTAGTAGACCCATCCAACAGAATCAAGATATACAGGATTCTCTGGAGAGGATTCAAGAGCTTTTTTACACATTGTAAGAGCTCTGGTTAAATCTTTCCCCATACTGGCTAGCACATAGCCCAAACCATTTAATGCGGTAACATTTTCTGGATCAATTGCAAGAACTTGCTCATAAAGAGATATTGCATCTTCTTTTTTATCTTGCTCCCAAGCCGTGTATGCAAGAGAAGATAATACATTAGGCGTTTGACAACCGCTCTCAAGTAATTTGCGTAGCTCGTAATCTGCAAGGCGCACACGCCCAGTTTGTGTGTATAAAATAGCTAAGACTAAGCGACATTGTTGTAAACGTTTTAAATCTTCTGAAGAAGTTACCACTTGTTCGAGATATAATAATGCATCGTCGTATTTTTCGAGTCTGGCGTAGCACAAACCAATATAATAGGCTAGTTCTGTACCTTCTGAGATAGTTGCAGGTAAAGCTAAAAAGAAAGCTAATGCATCGTCGTATCTACGTCCGCGATACAATCTAATTCCTTCACCAAATGATTCACCCATATTCCCTCCCGAATATCAGTTTCATTAATGAAACGTTTCATTTATATTCTACACTATTATGCGATTTGTTTCAATCTTATTTCGATTTTTTGTGTATTATGCGCGCTGCACCAGCAGATTCTGCTACATACCAAGCAGGTCTAAAGCCAAATATTCTTTCGTATTCTGCAAATTTTTGCACATAGGAATCTACATCGCCTTTTTTTAGGATAGTATAGGTACAACGAGCAAAACCTTTTCCAGTTATGCGTGCACAAGAAGAGTTTCCCCTTCCCTGGGACATATCAATTTCCTGGGCCCGTTTTACTAACCAATCGATTTCTGGGCATGTATTTCCGTATAAATCACGTAAATACTCATGGGAGCGGTTTACACTTCTAGCAAGGCCAGTAAACTTCTGGTTTTGTAGCGAGTCAACTAAGTCAAGAACGCATTGGTGTTCCTTTATGATATATAGTATCCGCCTACGCATCTCTTCAGAATAATTAGCAAATTCGACATTAATATCCAAATCGGTATCATCGTATGCGTACGATTCATTGCGTTTAAACTTAAGTGCTTGCAAACTTTTTTCAAGTTCTTCAGTTCGAATATCTGCCTCATCCCATAAAGCCGTTCTTGGCACGCGCGAATCAGTAATTACAATGGAGTACTCATTGCTAAATGGATAAGGAATATATTCAAAAGAATCATTTGCATGGTCTGTTAGAATGCAAGTATTTTTTTGGGCATACAAGGCTGTATACACAGCAGCTAAGTGTTTTTTGCTGTTGTAATACAC